>JACMPD010000250.1 GCA_014377675.1 Taibaiella sp. | reverse complement strand
TGCATGGATATGTGCATGGTAGACATTACAGATATACCTGAAGCCCGCGAAGGGGATGAAGCATTGGTATTTGGCAAAGAACTCCCGGTTACCCAGCTGGCACAGTGGGCAGGCACTATCTCTTATGAAATAATGACCAATATCTCGCAAAGAGTAAAAAGGGTATATGTGAATGAAGAATAATGTTACGCCTACTCCTTCTTCTGTTCCGCCTCCCATTCCTTGCGGTGTTTCCTCAGCGGGTGTTCTTTTGATTTGTTGAAAATCATCATGCCGTTTTCGCGCCCGGCACGCCGCGCGCGCTGGTCTTCAGGAGAAAGGTTTTTCTCTTCCATACAGGCCTCGCTGCAACACCCTTCGTATCGTAAAGCGCAGTCCGGACATTGTATAAACAGCAGGTGGCAGCCGTCATTAAGGCAGTTAGTGTGGGTATCGCAGGCCGTTCCGCATATATGGCAGTTCGCTATTACATCATCTGTTATGCGCTCCCCCAGCCTTTCGTCAAAGACGAAATTCTTCCCT
Organism: Taibaiella sp.; assembly: GCA_014377675.1. Taxonomy (GTDB): domain Bacteria; phylum Bacteroidota; class Bacteroidia; order Chitinophagales; family Chitinophagaceae; genus Flavipsychrobacter. The sequence continues at coordinate 12,211 of JACMPD010000250.1, read as the reverse complement.
ATAAATTTCAATGGCAGTTCCTCTTCTTTCGCTTTTCTGGCGTACTCTATGATCCCCCCCTCCACATGAAAAACATTTTTAAAACCATTATGCAGCATGTAGGCGCTCGCCTTTTCGCACCGGATGCCCCCTGTGCAATACATTATTATATTTTGCTCCTTCTTATCCTGCAGCAAGTCAACCGCCATAGGCAGTTGTTCCCTGAAGGTATCAGAAGGTATCTCTATGGCCCGCTCAAAGTGCCCCACTTCATACTCGTAGTGGTTACGCATATCCACTATTATGGTATCTGGTTGTGCGGCCAGCTCATTATATTCACGGGCCTTCAGGTACCTGCCCGTTTTGCCGGGGTCGAAAGAGGGGTCGTCAATACCGTCAGCCACAATCTTGGCGCGCACTTTAAGCCGCAATACCCAGAAAGACTTTCCGTCATCGTCAACGGCTATATTCATCCTGATGCCGTTGAGCTCAGGTGCCGCGGCGTATAGTGTTGCTTTCAATGCCTCATAGTTGCCCGCCGGCACGCTTAGCTGGCCATTAATGCCCTCATGCGCTACATATATGCGCCCAAAAACTTTTAATGCCTCCAGCTTTATATAAAGTTCATTGCGGAATGTGGCCGGATCAGTGACCTGGAAATACTTATAAAAGGAAACTGTAGTACGCGGCTCCGTTTCGGCCAGCATCAGCTGCTTCAGTTCCTCATTATTGACACGGTTGTGTAACACTGGCATGGTGTACTCCTGTTTTTAATGTTAGAAAACACAAAATTAGGGCAAATTTTAAAAAACGAGTATGATATTGATCAGCAATAACCAGCTATGCCGCTGTATATTCAATTTTCTGCCTCATATTTGCAGTACAGTCCCTCCTTGTTTCAGTTATATACTTAGTTTTATTCGTCTTTTATTGATACCTGATGGGCAAATTATTATTATTATTTATAATGCTGCTTTGTGGCGGCGGCCTCGCGGCCCAAGAAGCTGCTCCCGTAAAGCCTGACTATTCGGGTACCTATTCCGGCAGTGCCTGGAGCACTGACAGTGCTCTTGTATTAACAGAACTTGAGCTGATCTATGGCACCGACTCCACTGGTACATTCTCATTGCGCGATAAGTACACCGGCAAAAAAGGCCCCGACATTGCCTCAAGGATCAAAGGCGAATACACCATAGCTGCAGAAACCCTGGATGGCCACAAAGTAACGCTGGTTACGCTTAGTGATGAACAACAGAATAAAATAATGTATTACTTGCTGAAAGCCGGTGACATCTTGGAGCCGCTTGATGATGACAAACACACCACGGAAGCCGCGGCAACGCATACGCTGAAAAAAAAGTTATAATGAATGTGCTATCAGGCCCGGTTTTTATAGCATGCTGCTCACATTGTATATAGTTTACTTTTCCTACCTTTGCCCAAACGCAGCCCTGAATATGGATAATAATTTTAAATACGTAATGTTAACTATATTGACCCTATCTGTTTTTACACTCACGATAGTAGAGTTAACCGGCATAAGTAAAAACGGCATTTTCCGCAGGTACAGTGGCGGCGGCGAAGGTTCATTCTATTCTAAAACCGGCGAGATATATAAGGGGGAAATATACCCCGAACAACTCCTTACCCGTACACAGGTTGTGGCACAGATGACTAAAACGACTGTCCAGTTTTATGAAACTAAATTCAACTTCGGGTCAGTAAGCGAGGGTAAGGTGCTTACGCACAGTTTCCGGTTCAAAAATACCGGCCAGAACCCGTTAATGATAGCCAAAACCGATGTTACCTGTGGCTGCACAGTGTCAAACTTCCCGTTAGAGACCATACCGCCGGGGGTAGATGGTGAAATATCAATAGTATATAACAGCTCCGGCCACTCCGGTTTTCAACAAAAAAACATAATCGTTCACTCTAATTCATTGCCTGAGGCGGTATCAATAGGTATAGAGGCTAACGTAAGATAAACATGGAAACAGCCGGCACCAGCATACCACGACAGGTAAAGTATTATTTGTCGCTGATTAAATTCAGCCATACGGTTTTCGCTATGCCTTTCGCACTGATAGGCTTTACGCTGGCACTTACCGCCGCAACAGAACACTTGTCTTTAACCAACTGGCTGCTCAAGCTACTGCTCATTGTGTTGTGCATGGTCTTCGCGCGGAGCGCAGCCATGGCCTTCAACCGCTACCTTGACCGCCGCTTTGACGCGCTCAACCCACGCACAGCGCAGCGCGAGATACCCGCAGGCATCATACAACCCGGCCAGGCGCTTACATTTACTATTATCAATTGCGTATTGTTTGTAGCTACCACCTGGTTTATAAATATATCCTGCTTTTACCTGTCCTTCATAGCCGTATTTGTAGTGCTCTTTTACAGCTACACCAAGCGCTTCACCGCCCTTTGCCATATAGTTTTAGGTGTGGGGCTGTCCCTTTCGCCCATTGGCGCCTACATAGCAGTTACCGGCCGGTTTGATGTTTTGCCTGTTATTTTTTCATTGATAGTACTTACTTGGGTATCAGGTTTTGACATCATCTATGCCCTGCAAGATGAGGCTTTTGACAAAAGCCAACAGCTGCACTCCATACCCGCCGCCTTAGGTGTTCGCAACGCATTAATTGTTTCTACCCTACTTCATGTAGTTTCCGCTGTATTTGTAATAGCTGCTGGCATCTATGGTCACTTTAACTTTATTTACTGGGTAGGGGCTGCTTTCTACATAGCCCTGCTCACCTACCAGCACTTACTTGTAAAACCCACCGACCTTAGCAAAATAAACATAGCCTTTGCCAACACCAACGGCATAGCAAGCATGGTTTTCGCGGTTTTCACTATTGTGTCGTTGTTTGTTTGATTGGTAATGGATTATTATTGAGAAAACTATAGTGGTGTCAGCGCAATACATCGCCGTAGATTTTCATTTAAACTCCTTATCAATTTCCGCCCTGTGGTATTCTACTATCCAATCGTTTCTTCTATTATAGATATCCCGTATTTTGTCCGCTTTGTTGCTCCATACATAGCAGCCACGGTCGTCATACATTTGAAATGCGGTATCGGCGAACAGATTGATAAGGATGACTGTTTGCTCAATTATTGGATCAAAACCCATTTCGGCATTCGCAATTCCGGTAAGAATATTCCTCATATTAATTTTACCCAGGCAATTCACCAATTACAATTTTCTCATTTGCTTTCTCAAAAAATTCATTGCCGTCTTTATCTGTTATGAAATTGCGGGTGTTCGCGCATTCTACCTGGCTATAAAATGCAGCCAGACTTTCTTTTGGAAATTGATGCCAGAGATACTGCGCGTCATTAAAAGAGTTGGTTTCAGCCAAATAATCATATGACAATACCATTATTTCGTCGGCGGGCGAAAATAATTCATTAATTATAGCCAACGCCCTTTCAACAGCCTGATTTACACGCTTTTTTGTTCCGTTACGGAGGTTGCCGCCCAATTCAAATCTGATATGAACCGGTCCCCCTATTGTATGTTCGGTATCTATCTGAGCGCCTGAATAAACGCGGTCAAGATACAATTGTAATTTTTGTCTTAAAACTATGTTATCGAATGCCATACAAATTTAATAAACCGGTAAGTAAAATTAAACTACATATTTTAAGCAATGTTCTGCGCAGTCACCCACCACTGGTTACCAAAGGGATCTGTGATGCCGCCTGACCTGCCGTAGGGCTGATCGCTTACTGGTGTTATAGTGGTGGCACCATGGCTGAGGACTAACTGGCAGGTAGCGTCAGCGTCTGCCACATAGATGAAAAAGCCGCCGCGGCGCACGCCGTATTTTTCAGTGCTGTCTGCTATCATAATTACACATTCGCCTATGTTTATTTCCGCATGCATAATGGTTTTTTCATCGCGCATGTGCCTGGCTTTTTCATTGGCGCCAAACACGTTTTTTGTAAACTGTATGAACGCTGCCGCGTTACTGATTATGAGGTAGGGCATCAGTTGCAGGTAGCCCGCAGGGAAATTTATATTTTGCATATTACACGAATTTATAGAAAAAGCATCAAAAATAACGATACTCATCCTTAAATTATTTCCAGCTTTTGAAGCTCTGTTTCATTGTAACGCATAAAAAGTAGGAAAAGTAGTATATTTAGGACTGAAATTACGAGTTATGAAAAATTTGCTTATTATTTTGCTCGCGTCTTTACTTTCGGGTGGGTGCAAATGCGTAACGAACACGGCTAAAAAAGCCATTAATAAAACGGGCGAAGTTGTTGGGGAAGGCTCTTCAGAATTCGTGAAAGGGGTAGCAAAGGGCGTGGAAAACACCCTTGAATGCAGCGTAACCGTGAGTGACGAACTGAAATTAAAGGGTGTTTCATTTGGCAGATTCTTTATATCAAAAGATTCAGGGTCAAAGGATAATAAGCTGACTGTATACCTTATTTTCGGAAAGGAGTTTGCCGGCAATATTTCGGCCAAAGTCTTTGATGCTAAAGGCACCGAATATGGCAGGGCGGTTGTGAATATAGCCGCCCATAGCAACGAGGCAAAATATACCGACTTTATATTTGATCAACGTACTGATGTGGAAAGTAAGAGCAGGTTTGTGCTGGAATAGCTTTTTTTTGCTACTTCTTTATCAACTTGTTATCAGCATTGAATTAGTTCCTAAGCAAACACGGCAATAGCAACTGTAAACCCAACGGGTACTGTAACAGGGGTCTCAGCGGGCACTGACACCATTAAATATACCACGACAAACACATGCGGAAGCGCTGTGGCCAAAAAAGTAGTTACGGTAAGTGTCTGCCCTTCTTCGGTGCCGGCAGAAGCTACACGGTTCATAACAACCATTTACCCCAACCCTACCTCAGGCACATTCATTATTCAGGCACCGGTCATTATTAATAGCGTAATTGTGACCGATGTAATTGGCAGCACGAAACTCAGCCTGCACCCCATGACTCAACAGGCTACACTTAACCTTTCCAACTATCCTAAGGGCATGTATATCATTAAGATAAATGACATTTATACAGAAAAGATTGTAAGGGAATAGGTTGTTTCACGAGTCAAAAATGCACACATTTCAGGGCTCCGGCAACAGATAAAATATAACCTTTTTCTTAATTCCCGGTGAGTTCAACTCTTTGGGACAGTAATACTTTTTTACCTTTTGTTGTGGTCAGCATGGCGGGCCTTTCATCCGTAGTTTTCTGTCTTCTTTGCGATAGTCCCATTTTCAGTAGTACTCCTCGGGCATTCAATGTTCGGCCTTTCCCCTGCCGGTGAAGGGTACTATGGCTTCGGCGGACTTCTGGCGGACTGGAACATATTGCTATGCACCATTGCTCCTTCGGGCTGCGCTTCTCCTTCCCCACTATCCTACAGATATCCCTGGGTAAGAACGCAAACTTTCTCTCCATACACCTGTCAGATATACAGCCTTATGATTCGAATAGTTCAAGGCTTTGTTTTGTTTTGCAAACTCGCCCTCATAAGACTGCCTCATCTGCTTCCTGTTCGTCAGGCCGGAGATTTGCCGCTGCCTTCCTTCAGATTCCACCTCACGTTGGACATCCTTGCCTAAGCTAACGCTTCCCACTATCAAGGTGCGTTCGGGACTCTCACCCTAGAGCTTACGCCCGTGCCGGGCGCACAAAAAAATAATGAGGCGTTTCCGCCTCATTATGATATAATTATTTTCCCGGTTCTGCTGTTTGTTTATTCACTTCCCTTTGCTGCGTATTTATCTTTCTTTGCTTTTTGTGCATTTTGCGCTCCTTTTTATTCAGCTTATCCGTCTTCCTGTTCAGCTTACGCTGCGTATCTTCCATTCTTACGTCTTTTCTGTCCGCTTTTTTCTGTGCTTTTTCTTCTTTTTTAGTTTGTACCGGTACTTGCTGTGCGAATACAGGGCCTAAGCCTGATGTAATAACCATTAAGGCTATCAAGATTTGTTTCTTCATGTTCTTTTTTTAAATCAGCAGCCTAAGTAAAATTAATGTGCGTAGCTGCCTTGTATCTATACCTTGGCAATAAACATGCCACATTTAAATGCGGAGCGCTCAAACCAATTATTTAATAACAAGATCTGCATAGTTAATTTTATTGCAACCGTATAGTTGCACCTGTTTGCTACTTAAAGGTTGCATAACAAAAAGGCAACTTTTCACTGGTGGAGTAAAAAAATGCAGGCTGCACCGTAGGCAGGCTGCAATCAATTATTTTTTTCAGCGGTCAGGCGTGTTCCAGATACTGCGTGTACACATACCCTTCATCGCCGCTATCAGTCCTTATGAGACTCCACTGGTCGTTGGGCTTACTTATGACGGTTACGTTTGCACCGTGGGGGGCTTTCCCAATGATCGGTTGATCAGTGCCCGGGCCTTTCCTGATGTTAAGATTCGATGATTCAGTAATCACCTTTGCTTTTGTACCCGCCGCGGCAGACGCGTCTATGTTCAGTACAAGGTCACCGGCGCGGAAGTCGGGGTCTATTTTATTATAAATATTCCACAACTCATCCTTTACATCACCACCGTCAGCTTTACCATCAATATAGAGCACGTTCCCCTGTTCCCTTACCTGCAGGTTATCAACACCACGGCTTTTCGCGGCTTCAATCAGCTCGCTGTATTTATCTTGCAATGCCATGTTAGTTTATTTTACGGTTAAGTTGTTGTTTACTTTCTTAGGCTGCAGCGCATTCAATGCCATCATGAGCCTGGGAAGACCTTCTCTTGTTATACCTCCTGTAAGGGTAATTTCACCATTGCTGACCGTAGCTGTTACTCCGGGGAAATCTTTTGTGGCGTCCTTCACATTATTAGTCAGCTGATCGTCAGACGCTATGTCAACCGGCGCGGTGGGCGGTACCGCAGGCGGCGCGGTCATGGTGTCAGTAGTAGCCTGTTCTGGTGTTTTTCCTTTGCAGGCAATAAATTGTGAGGCCGAAAATAATGTGACGGCAACGAGGAATGATGCTAATAGTGTTTTTTTCATTTGCTTTTTCCTAAAAAAAAGAAAGTATCGTGCCAACGGCAGCAAGAACAACGGCTACCACCAAAGCAGTGGTGAATGACCTGAGTTCGAAGCCTGAAAACAGTTTGTCAGTAAGCCGAATAATAACCGCTGTTACCAGCAGGCGTACAAAGAACGATAGCAGGCCCAGGGTAACAATATTCAGGGGCAACCGCAGCAGAAAGCCAACCGTTGCATTCAGCAGACCAATAACCAGAGCTACGCCTATGGCAGTACCATAGTTTTTTATTTTTACCCCGGGGTGTATGTAAGAAAGCAGCAATAATACTGCGGCATTAATTAATAATTGGATGAGCCATGACATAAGTAAATGTATAAAAATTTGGGTAAAGCCTTGATCAGCAAAATTCATGAAATTCTGCAATGTTCGTGGTTAGCGGCAGGTTTACTACTAACGTGTTTTACATTGGCCAAACATTTTTTTTGATTTTGCACTACGCCTTTAAAAACCGTGCCTTCCATCCGTGGCCATTTTCATATTTAGAAAATAAGAGGAAACCCCTGCGGCATCCTCTTGATCATTCAGTATTTAATAATGCTATGGCTTCAGCTTTGCAAGCTTAGCGGTAGCTTTCACTGTACTTTGCTTATAAATGAAACCAAGACCCAGGAATGGTTTGCGCACCCGGGTTTCATACTGTGGATAGAATACCACGTCATAACCCTGATTTTTATTCATCATATCATAAAGGGCGTATCCGGCGGTTTTATCAGAAAGATAGCCACCAATAACCGGAATTGACGAAGCACTTATTTTAAATCCGCCATCACCAGCTACTGCGCCGGTCTGGGAACTGTGGAACAGGCGATACCAATCAATTGTCAATACCTTAGTACATGTGCCCTCGCCTGATACCTGCTCAGAAAGAATAAAATCATTCTTCGTAAAATCAACTCTTGAATAAGGCTCTCTCATTGATTTGTTAGTAACGGCACAGCCGGTTACAGAAAAAGCCATTGTAGGAAGTACCGCGAATTTGATACAAGTTTCTTTCATTTATTTCGTTTGTTGTAAAAAAAAGTATTGCTTCAGCAATAAAAAATCAGGCCAGCACCAGGCCATTTCCCGTCTGCCACATGGACTCAACAAGGGGAAATGCCATAATTGTGCGGTCAGAATTCTAGGTAGTGTTTCAGTTTGCAGAATACACCAATCATTACGTGTTACCCCGGCAATGGAAGCTAAACTAATAACAAAGCCAATGACAATAGAAGATATTGTAAACCTTGTGCCAATTGAAGCACCAAAGAAAATAGGTAGTTACAAAAAAAAGACAAAACAGAGGGATCCGAATAGTTCCCTTTTTATTACCTTTGACTTAAAATATGTTCAGATCATGAAGGGTAAATGGTATAATAATTTATTTTATCTTCCAAATCTGGAGGGTAAATGGTTTCGGCATCTTAATATTCTGGCTGCAATATTCATATTTATCGGAGGGGTTGGGTTAAATACATATCATACACTACATAATACATTTCATATAGTAACCCTTTTAATTGGCATAATTATCTTTGTTATATTTTTAATTATGATTGAGCGCAGTCGTACTCAATCTAATTCAAATTAACGCCTCTCAAACTTTCATTTTCAAACTGAGACACTACCGAATTCTAAACTTGTTGGCAATAAATGGAAAACAGAAATGAAAAACTCACCAGCGCCGGAATGAATGTTTCTGAACGCAAGCTGCATAAAACCGTGGAAGGGGGGAAAGATGAAAATGGACAGAATTTAAATGATGAGGTTTGAGTATATCTGTAAAAAACTGATTAACAAATTTTAAGGTCAGTCATTTAGCCCCTTTCCATCAAAAATAGCCTTTATACTTTTTTCTACTCTTGATGCGCGTGTTTTTGATTGTTTGGGTGCGGAAAAATGGAGCAGGTAGCCCCGCTGCCGCCCTGGAGTTAAGGCTTCAAACGCCGCTTTAAAGCCTGAAACTGAATCTAATTGCTCCTGAAACTCTTGGGGTATAGTGTATTCCTTTGTCTTCTTCAGTTCTACTTCAAGACCGGCTTTTTCAACCTCAATCGCTTCGTAGATATACGCTTTCAAGGTGGGTTTCAACTCGGTTACTTCCCCTGGATTTGTGAACCGGATCTGGCGCGCTGACTGTACGTTTTCAGTTTGCTGAATGAGGATATGGTGAGCATCATGTAGTAAAGCGCCTTTAAAAAACAACACGGCACAATACTCTTTAAACACATGTATCAGCACTATATTGGCACCCTCTAAAGTGTAAGTAGGCACCCCCCATTTCAGCTCCTCTTCCAGCCCGCAGTCCAGCACTATTTTTCTCAACAGCTCAAGTTCTTCCTGCCAGTGTTTGGCCTTATTAAAATAAAAATCAACTTTTGGATTCATAACAGGGTCATTTAGTATGCTGTTTGCTGAGTGGTGCAAAATAAACAATTAAAAAGTTCACTGCTATACGCTTAGTAAACCACGAAAACCTCTTGCGGCATAGTAAGACTCAGCGCCATTATGGTAAAGGAATACGGTATCATAGCGGCGGTCGCAAAACAAGGCGCCACCAAGCTGCCTTATTTCCTTTAGCGTCTGCACCCAGCTCGATGTTTTGTTGTCAAAATTCCCCAATTGCTGCAGTTGGCGGTACTGGGCTTCAGTTAACAGGGCAACGCCCATGTCCTCAGCGGCCTGTATGGCGCTGTTTTGAGGCTTGTTTTCCTTTCTTGACTCCAGCGCCTGGTGGTCAAAACAGAAACTTCGGCGGCCTTTTGGGCTCTCAGCGGAGCAATCGCAAAAAATGTATTCGCGTTTTTCTGCGTCGTAGCCTGTAACATCAGGCTCACCGCCTGTGGCTTCCATTTCCTGGAGTGACCACTGTTTGGCTGGCGCAGTCTCCAGCCTGGTCAGCACATCAGCCCACTCCATGCCTTTGTGGCGGCTCATGTTTTGCCCGAAGCGGGTTTTTAAAGTGTGCAGCAGTTCATTACTTTGCTGTGCGGTTAGGTGCTTTTTCATATTATGGATGTATGTCGTTTACAACAATATTTCTCTGCAGGTCTGAAATACCATGAAGATAACAAAAACAGTCTGGTTGTTATTTCATTTTGGCCGCAATGTCTTGTATGCGGTTGTGCGCCATATTTATACCCTGAGCGAATGGAAGCTTCAATACCTGGTCCCGCAATTCGGACGACTCATAAATTACGTGCATCTTAAGGGCACAGGTATCATCTGTAATCGGTACAAATTGATATATTTCCAACTGCACGCCATAGGGAGTGCCGTCCATTTCAAAAGTTCTGACTATTTTCCGGTTTGGTATAAACTCATGTATGGCGCCGTTGAAGCCGTATTTGTTTCCTTTTCGGTCGGTGGTTTCAAACTGATAGCTGCCATGCTTTTTACTTTCCAGTTTCAGCACCTTTGTTCCCATCCACTGGGCTACAATTTCCGCCTCTGCATACGCTCTAAACAGCAAATCCACCGGCAGGTCAAATTCCCTTATTATCTCTAATTCCTGTTTTCCGTTTTCGGCATTTATTTTTGTTTTTCGCTCCATGTTATTCCGTTTCCTTTTGTTTGTATTGTTTCATTATATGTTCCAGCTTATTAAACCTGTCGTCCCACATCTGGCGAAACGGTTCAATGAATTCCGCTACTTCTTTCATTTTTCCCGGGTTAAGCTGGTAATAAATCTCTCTTCCGTTTTGCTGTTGCCGCAGCAGTTCACATTCTATCAGTATCTGCAGGTGTTTAGATACGGTTGGCCTCGCCGTGTCAAAGTTTGCGGCAATGGCGCCTGCGGTCATGGATTGTGAAGCCACGAGCAGAAGAATGGCCCTCCTGGTGGGGTCTGCTATGGCCTGGAAAACGTCTCTTCTTAAATTCATTGCGTAGCTACTTGGCTACAAATGTAAGCGTAGTTATTTGGCTACGCAAATTTTTTTTTGATGGTACTGGGTGGAAATATCTTTTGCGAGCGGTAACCGGTAGATTTTCGATTCTAACCCAAAGCAGAAATAATTAAATTCTGAGTTCTATAGTTTCCAATTAACTATTATTTAGGCTTACCATACCAATTGCCGGGGAGTAACGTTTAAAGGTCTTCGGGTTGCAAACCTGTCGCTTTGGCAATACGCACCAACATTTTAGGGCCTATTTCGTCATTATCATGCAAAGCAAAAATATAATCAGGCATACCTTGTTTAGCCAATACACCGTGCGAGCCACTTTGTCTTTTCAAAGACCAGCCGGCCCTTACTGATGCGGCAAAAACACGCCTTGCCTATGTTGATGGACAAGCACTCATGCCGCTTTGAAAAATATTCCATTTTTAAAAGAAGTACGTTCACCGTTTTTCAAGCTTTTCCGCCTCAACCCTTAGTGCTAGCGCCTGAGCTTTAGCTATAGCTTCTTCTTTCGTTTTACCATAAACCAGCACTCCCGGTAAGTCTGTCACTTCGGCAATCCATCTGCCGTCGGTTTCCAATTCTAATTGTATAGTATAATTCATCGCTATTATAAAGCTAAACAAAGATAATGATTATTTAGCGTAAGTAAATACTGCCAAGAGGCAGCAATAACAATATACCATCACCTGAGCAGCGACAAATCTCCCTTCAATATTTTCAACTTTCCGTTTATTTTGAATTTAGACATATAAAAGTATGCGCCTATTTCCTGTGGTATATTTTTGAATTTGCCGTCCCAGCCTGAAGCGGAGTTTTCGGTGTAGAACACCAGTTCACCAAACCTGTTAAAGACACTTAAAGAATATTCTTCGAATAGGTAGCCCGGCGTAGCTACAATGCGAAACACATCATTGTTACCATCATTATTGGGGGTGAAGCTGTTAGGGAATATATGCGTTGTGGTATCTACGGGATCGCCAGATATCAATGTGTCCGCCCGATCGTCAGGTATCCCAATTTTGCTTATATAATAATATGCTCGCTGGTACTCGCGCTCGAGCGCGGATCCCGGATTTTCCGCCGTATCTACCTGAATGCTACCTAGAGGTTTAAAGCAACCTACTACAAGATGGGTATAGGCAGAGTCAGCTACGAATGTTTTGGTAAGCGTTGTCCAGTTAATCTTGTCTGTTATAATGCCATAGCTGGAATAATCAACCTGTGGTGCAAAAGGTAGGGTGCCCATTGTTGGCATATAGATTTGGTGGGTAGAAAAAAATACACCCAGGCCATCGG
>JACMPD010000249.1 GCA_014377675.1 Taibaiella sp. | reverse complement strand
TTTTGCTTACCGTCTGGTCCAGCATGAAGAAAGTAACATCTTTCATGTTCCAAACTTCCTGGTAGGTTTTGCATAGTTCTTTGCCTGATGAGCAAAGTACATAGAACTTAACATGCATTGTTGCTGACCTATCTATAATATTATGAAGCTTATCCATGTTTTTTTCTATATTCTTCTTAACGCTTTCACTATTGGCTTCTCTCACAAACCATAAAAAGGTATACCCACTGTCTGTTAATACTTCTTCGGTATGGTCTTCACCATCAAAACCTGTCAATGTAAAATCATGAGGAATTTCTGGCTGGCCGGTAGCTTCTTTCACCAATGTTGATTTGCTGTCAACAAATTTCCATTTGGAATCTTCCCAGATCTTTTGCGAATTAAATTCTTCGCTGGTAAAATCCTTCTTTACACCATTCTTTTCATAGGTGAGTATAGTAGAATAAACAGCCGGTTCACTACTGTCAGAAGGTTGCATTTTTTGCCAAATGCTATTGCCCGTTCTATATGGCAGGCAATCATGGGTTGGCAGGTGATGCAGTGTCCACCATTGGAAACCGAATATGAACAGGGTTGCCGCTGCAACTATACCTGCATTAACCGCTGTTTTTTGGAAAAGAGGGAAAACACGGTATCGGTATATCCATAGGAAGACCGCTATGGCAGTTAACGCCACATCTTTGTAAAAAGTGGCAGAATTTGAAATCTTAAAACAATCACCGAAGCAGCCACACTCTTTCACTTTTCCAGAACTCCAGGCAAACCAGGTGAGAAAAGTAAAGAAGAAATTAAGTAAAACCATTAAAGTGATCCATAAAGCAAATGCATTGCCGACCAGCATGGCCACCCCGGCCACCACTTCAAAAGCAATGATAAGTACTGAAAACAATTCAGAATAATTAACCATGCTGGACATCCCCCATAGCTCAAATATTTCATTCATTTTATAAGTAAGGCCAAGTGGATCATTTGCCTTCACCATACCTGAAAATATAAAAAGACAGCCTAAGACAATTCGCAATAACCAAATGAAATACTTCATGAATATGTGTTGATTGATGTGTAAATGTAACTACAGTTAATTTCAGGTAAAAATAATCATCATTACTAAAAAGTGTACAATTTTTTTTTCAGTTGGTACCCGTGACCACTTTTAACAGTTTGTTTTCGATAAAAGGGCAGCCAATCTGGTAGTGAAGAGGGCATTAAAAGGCAAGTAAATTGAGTAATTTTCTACTTAACATAATGTAAATTATGGTACAGATTTATTATGACCAAATCCTCTTATTTAGAACCGTCTTCCGATAAACCGAAATTATAAAGCTGAATAAACGCTACATACTGGTCAAGTGTTGTTTTGAGCATCAATAACCCTTCATTATAAATTTCTTGCTCTTTATCTATATCGCCGTCTTGCTCAGCAATCAGGCGAACAAATGTCCGAACTTCAACCATGATATTATGAAATGGCTTCCAATCCCCAGGACGAATGCCAGCGCCTAAAACATCATTTATTATTTCGATTAAATCCGTAAATCGTATCGTTGACTGTGGATGCCCCGAATAAGTTGCGTATTTGTCCCAATCAAGCCATTCAAGAAAAATATTAACCCTGCGGGTTATAGCCCATCTTTTTTGTTCAGTAAATGGCAAATCAGGCGGTTCGTACATAACTCAAATATACAATCAATTAATGAAATACAACTTCTATAAGGTTGAACTCGAAACAGTACATGTTTATTGCCGGAAAACATAAAGGAATATATAAAATCAGGAAGATTTATAAACAAATACCCCCAACAAAACAACATAACCTATCCCTTAACCGTTATAACCACCTCAACTACAAACCGTATACTCTTTAGCAAACTACCAAAGCAATAAAAACGTAAGTTTGTACCCGTTAAAAAAATGATAATGCACCAACTGCAAATGGTTGACCTGAAGAGGCAATACCAGAAAATAAAGACAGAAGTTGATACCGCTATTCAACATGTTATAGAAAGTGCCGCATTTATTGGCGGGCCTGACACACAACATTTTGCAAAAGAATTGGCAGAGTATCTTGGCGTGAAGCACGTAATACCATGCGCAAACGGCACAGATGCACTCCAGATTGCTTTGATGGCGCTTGATCTGCAGCCTGGAGATGAAGTAATAACGCCTTCCTATACTTATATCGCAACTGTTGAGGTCGTTGCGCTGCTGAAATTGAAGCCGGTGTTTGTAGACGTAGATGAGGATACATTTACAATGAATATAGAAAGCGTTAAACATGCAATTACGGCAAAAACAAAAGTGATCATTCCAGTTCACCTGTACGGGCAGAGTGTGAATATGGAGCCGCTTCTGGCTATTGCGAAAGAACATAATATCGCTGTGATAGAAGATAATGCCCAGGCAATAGGCAGTACCTATACTTTTTCAAACGGCACTTCCGCTAAAACGGGTGCAATGGGACTTATAGGCTGCACATCATTTTTTCCTTCAAAAAATCTCGGTGGATACGGTGACGGCGGAGCCATGTTTACAAATGATGATGCCTTGGCTGAGAAGCTAAAGATGATAGCTAACCATGGGCAGAAGGTACGCTACTATCATGAAATGGTGGGTTGTAACAGCCGGCTTGACACTATACAGGCAGCTGTGCTGAGGATAAAACTTAGAAAACTTGATGAGTACTGCTATGCCCGCAGAACAGCCGCTGACTATTATGACCGTGCTTTTAAAAACCATCCTAATATTATAACTCCATACAGGGCACCCTATACCTATCACGTTTTTCATCAGTACACCTTGCAACTTGTTGGTGTAGACAGGGATATGGTAAGCGCGAAGCTGGCCGAACGCAATATACCCTCCATGATTTACTACCCTGTGCCTTGCCACAAGCAAAACATGCTTAAAGAGTTTGTAACAGGGTCTTTTGAATTGCCGGTGACAGACAGGCTTCAGGATAAAGTAATATCACTGCCTATGCATACCGAACTTACCGAAGAGGAACTGGAGCATATAACAAAAAACTTATTAGACATAATAGCGCAATAGCTCACCAATGAAAGTCACTACTACGCCTATTGAAGGCTTATATATATTGGAGCCAACCATCCACCGTGATGAACGCGGTTATTTTTTTGAAAGCTATAATAAAGATGTTTTTGAAAAAGCGACCGGAGTGCAAGTTAATTTTTTACAGGATAATCAGGCGCTGTCGTTGAAAAACGTATTGCGCGGCCTGCATTACCAAAACAATCCCTTTCCACAAACTAAACTGTTGCGTGTAAGTGAAGGCAGCATATGGGATGTGGCAGTAGATATACGTAAACAAAGCACGACCTACATGCAGTGGTTTGGCGTTGAACTTTCAGCTGAAAACAAACTGCAATTTTTAATTCCTCATGGGTTTGCCCACGGATATGCTGTACTCAGCGATACGGCAACTGTAATGTACAAATGTGATAATTTATATAATAAAAATTGTGAGGGTGGTATTTTGTACAATGACCCTGCAATAGGTATCGATTGGAAAATTGATATTCTAAAGGCAAATATATCAGAAAAAGATAAAAATCAGCCGTTATTGACTGATGCCAGTAATAGCTTTTAATTGATTTTATACATAATATTTTGAAATAATTTATTAAGCATTGTATCATGAACTTAATATACTATACCCTACCCCGCCTGCTCACCTACAATTTAAGCTCGTTCACCGATTTTGACTCTTGCGATACCTGCTATAAACATAGTTTTGCACTTTCATAGAAATATACATGGCGAGAAGACGGGAAATTCTGGCAGAAGAATCACCAAAAGTAAAACTCAGCAAAGAAAATTTTAAAGAAGCGCTGGTAATTTTTCGGTATCTAAAGCCATACAAATGGCAGTTTATTGCCGGATTGCTCTTTATAGCACTGAGCAGCGGGACAACCATGACATTTCCTTACCTGCTTAAGCGGCTGATTGACAGTGCCCATGGTGATGTTAAAGGCACGTTGGCACTTACGCCGGGCAATATAGCTATTACTATGATTGCGGTGCTGGCTTTACAAATGTTCGTATCATTTATGCGTATATATCTGTTCACAATGGTGGGGGAAAATACGGTAGCCGACATGCGCAAAGACATATACCGCCGCCTGATTATTATGCCAATGGATTTTTTTGCGCAAAGAAGGGTTGGTGAACTCTCTAGCCGTATAACCGCTGACATTTCCCAAATAGAAGATGCGGTAACTTCAGTACTGGCAGAAATACTGCGCGGAGTGCTCACATTGATAATCGGTATAGGCCTTATATTCTTAATAAGCCCTAAAATGACCTTTCTTATGCTATCGGTCATTCCTGTTATCATCGCGATTGCTTTTATATTTAGCAAAAAAATAAGGGCACTTGCAAAAGACGGGCAAGATCAGCTGGCTGACAGTGGCACGGTGGTACAGGAAACACTACAAGGCATCAGCAATGTAAAAGCCTTCGCCAATGAATGGTATGAAGTAAAAAGATACAACACCAGTATTGATAACCTGGTGAAACTGGCCATAAAAAACGGCCGCATGAGAGGCTTTTTTGTTTCGTTCCTCCTTTTTAGCGTCTTTGGGGCTATAGTATTGGTGGTTTGGTATGGTGCCGGTTTAATGCAACAGGGTTTACTTTCATTCGGCGACCTAACGGCTTTTGTAGTGTATACTGCTTTTGTGGGTGGCACTATGGCTGGTTTCGCGGATCTTTACAGCCAGTTACAAAAGACACTCGGCGCCACCCAACGTGTGCGAGAGCTTTTGAAGGAAAGCACTGAAGAAATAGCTACAGTTGAAGAGCCGTTACTTGACGAGTACAAGCTGGCTGGTAATGTTTCTTTGCGGCATATTGGTTTCCATTATCCATCCCGCCCTGAAGTAGAAGTCATTAAAGATATAAGTATAGATGCCAGCAAAGGACAGCAGATAGCAATAGTAGGCCCCAGCGGTGCAGGTAAAAGCACTCTGATAGGGCTGTTGCTCAGGTTTTATGAACCGGTAAAGGGTCAAATTTTATTCGATGGCAGGGATATTACTGCTTTGCCACTCTCTCAGCTAAGGAAACAAATGGCTTTGGTGCCACAAGATATACTGCTTTTTGGCGGCACAATCTTAGAAAACATTGCCTATGGTAAACCTGGCGCCACGAAAGAAGAGGTTGCAAACGCGGCAAAGCAAGCAAATGCCTATGATTTTATCACCAGTTTTCCTGAAGGGTTTGACACTGTTGTGGGTGAGCGCGGTATAAAACTTTCAGGAGGACAGCGGCAAAGAGTCGCTATAGCCCGGGCCATATTAAAAGACCCTGTTATCCTTCTGTTAGACGAAGCTACCAGCTCACTTGATTCTGAATCTGAAGCTTTAGTACAGGAAGCATTAAATAACTTAATGAAAAACAGAACATCATTTGTAATTGCACATCGCCTGTCTACTATTCGCAATGCTGATCTTATAGTCGTGTTAGATAATGGATTTGTAAAAGAAAGCGGCACCCATGAACAATTAATTGACCTTGAAAATGGGTTGTATAATAATCTCAATAAATTGCAGTTGTTTAAAAACTAATGTACCTGAAAAATTGCTAGCGTTTAAATTTTAAAAATCGACCGTTAAATTTTCATGCTTTGCTAAGTTTTCCCCGAAACAGTTGTATATTTGCAGTCCGAAAAAAAATATTGTTAAACCCCCAAAATAATTTCAATTATTATGTCGGTAAAAATCCGTTTACAAAGGCACGGTTCAAAGAAACGCCCCTTTTATTTCATTGTAGTAGCCAACAGTACCGCACCGCGCGATGGTAAATTCATCGAAAAGCTGGGTACCTACAATCCACTCACTATCCCTGCTACAATCCGCATGAACCGTGAAAGGTCTCTGCACTGGTTGCACAAGGGTGCTGAGCCAACAAATACATGCAGAAGGATACTTTCCTTCAAAGGTGTATTATTTCTTAAACATCTTATGCGTGGTGTTACACTGGGTCTGTTTGACGAAACTACTGCTATGGAAAAATTTGAGCAGTGGAACGGAGCACACGAAGAACTGGTTGCGAAAAGAGAAGAGTCGCACCGCCTGCAAAGGGTTGAAAAACGTGGCGATACGATGCGTGAGTCAGTGCGTAAAGTGGAAGAAAAAAATGCTGAAAGGCAAATGGCAGCAGCTGCCGCTGCTGAAACAGCAACAGACAACAATGAGCAGGAAGGTTAATAACAATAAAACTCAAAAAATCCCCGCATACTTTGCGGGGATTTTTTTATTTAATAGCCGGTTTAGTCACGGGTCATTATCTTTGCCACTAATCTAAAATATAAACTATGAAACGCAATGCAACAGCAGTTTGGTTGGGTACCGGCAAAGAAGGCCATGGCCACCTTACAACACAAAGCACCACGCTTAACCAGACCCAATACTCCTATAACAGCCGTTTTGCTGACGGTGTAGGCACCAACCCTGAAGAGCTAATAGCTGCAGCACATGCAGGTTGCTACACTATGAAACTGACGTTTATGCTCAGTGCTGAGGGATTTACTGCTGAAGAGCTGACAACTAAGTGCGACATCACACTTGATAATGGAGTGATAACACTCAGCGAACTAAACGTTACCGCTAAAGTACCTGGAATAACTGCCGAAAAATTCGGCGAAATAGCGGAAACTGCGAAATCAGAGTGTCTTATATCGAAACTTTACAACTGCGAGAAAAAACTTACAGCAACACTTGCATAAGCATCTGACCAAAAAAACCGAGCCACCCTTTTATACGAGGGGTGGCTTTTTAAAAATTGTTGATTCGGTTCAAATTTTAACATAAACTCTTGCTATAATTCTGTTGAAATTGCAGTGTTTACCTAGAACTTTTTATCTTTGTAGGCAAGTAGTATTATGCTATAATATATCTTTGTTATTTTAATTTTCTTCAACGCTACTAAATTTGTAAAATGCTAACAGGCAAAGAACTGATTTTGGTGACTAAAGTGTTCGCAAAAGAGATAAGATGGAAAAGTTGGTTCCATACTCTGACTACTTTTTTTCTGCTTATTGCTTCTATTTATGGTACCATTTATTTTCCAACTTCATACGGCTTAGCCGTAAGTATGATTGGCCGAGTAATATGTAGCATATCCACAGCTTTGTTGCTTTCCCGCTTTTTTATAATATTCCATGATTACCAGCACCATACTATTTTGCGTAATTCACATGTAGCGAATGTAATATTTACTGTGTTTGGTGCATATATGATTACGCCACCAAGCATCTGGAAGCGTTCTCATGACCATCACCATGCTAATAATGCTAAACTTTATAGTGCCAATATTGGTTCTTTCCCAATAATGACCAAACAGAAGTTCATTGAGGCGTCTAAGACCGATCGGTTTGCTTACTTAGCTGTAAGGCATCCCTTAAATATGCTTTTCGCTTACTTTACCACATTTCTTTATGGCATGTGCGTTCAGTCGTTCATAAACAATAAAAAAAAGCATTGGGATTCCTTGGTAGTGGTGATTATTCATGTATCTATCGCTGTGTTTCTTTTTATGTATTTTGGCCCACTCACCTGGTTTTTGACGTTTTTCCTACCATTTTTTATTTCCCACATGCTGGGTTCGTATTTATTTTATGCGCAACACAATTTTCCCGGTGTTACCTTCAGGAATAATATGGACTGGAATTATACCAATGCCGCACTGGAGTCTTCAAGCTACATGCTTATGAATCCGTTTATGCAATGGGTGACGGCAAATATTGGTTTCCACCATATTCATCACCTTAATTCTAAAATACCCTTTTATCGTTTGCCTGAAGCTATGGCTAATATTCCGGAGCTTCAACACGCAAAAACTACATCGCTTGCGCCCTCTGATATAATTGCATGCCTGAAGCTAAAAGTTTGGGATCCTGAGCAGAATAAAATGATAGGGTTTAATGAACTGAAGGTTGCTTAACCACTCCACTAGGTAAAAAATCGTATAATTACCGATCTAACCGGTTTTTAAGTTCGATACCACTTAAGTTTACTGTAGGGTTTTAGTTAATAAAACTAAATATGCCGCACCAAAGGTGCGGCATAAATTTTACTACTATATCTGATTTTGTTTAGAATCCTTTTGTTGCAACGCCATCAGCAATTGCCTGCAATGCTTTTGCTTCACTCATTATAGCAGCCATTTTATTGCCTTTACCGTCATGGCCGCCGGCCATATAGCCACCTTTAGCAGTTTTAGTTATCACCGCTTCCTGCATCGGAACATTTTTTTCCTTTGTTTTAAGGCAATACGCTTTAATCATTTTTGAAGTGTCCATTCTATAACTTTTTTGAAGGTTTGTTTTTATTATTTACTAAAAGATACTGCAATCTACTATTTTTTTGATGAAAAGCATCTTTTCAACCGTTTTAAGTAAAAAATGTTCTGTTTTTTTTATTTGGTTAAATTCCTGAACAAGTCACACATATTCAACAGTACAATTTTCCGGCGTAAAACAGGCAAGGATCTGTTAGAAAACAAAATTTACTGATGCAATAATGTCTGTACAATACCTAAAAAAAGCCCTGAAAATTTACTTTCAGGGCTTTAAAACTAATTGTGGTTCCTCAGGGACTCGAACCCTGGACCCGCTGATTAAGAGTCAGCTGCTCTAACCAGCTGAGCTAAGAAACCTGACTTTCAAACAGTGTGCGAATGTAAGAACTTTCCAGCAGTTTCCAAGCAAAATGATTGCATTTTTCATACTTTATACGTCTTCTACGGGGAAATTCTATTAAATTCGCTCCATGAAATTTCTGATCGCCGGCTTGGGCAATATCGGTAGCCAATATGATGCTACACGCCATAATATCGGATTTGACGTGGCTGATACTTTCGTCATTAAGCATGGAGGAACTTTTTCGCTTAGCCGCCTTTCCGATGTGGCTGAAGTAAAATGGAAGGGGAAAATATTTGTGGTTATAAAACCAACAACTTATATGAATGAAAGCGGGAAGGCTGTAAAATATTGGTTGGATAAAGAAAAAATTCCGCTTGAAAACCTCATTATAGTTGCTGACGATCTGGCACTGCCGCTAGGTACATTGCGCCTCAGAGCCAGCGGTAGCGCCGGTGGCCAGAACGGGCTTAAAAATATAGAGCTGCTGCTGATGACGAATGCATATAACAGGCTGCGTTTTGGCATCGGCAGTAACTTCCCTAAGGGCAAGCAGGTTGATTATGTGCTCGGCAAGTGGACTTCATCTGAAATTTCACTTGCGAAAGAAGGGATTTTAAAAAGTGTTGACGCAATTGAGTGCTGGGCTACGCAGGGTATTGGCAAGGCAATGACTGAATATAATAAGTAATTACCTTTGTTACCGGCCAAGCCATCGCATAGCATTATTAAATAATAAATTTTGTTGTAGCTCAGCTGCATATCCCTTTTCTTCTATCAGCTTACCCGGGTGATGTTCTCCGAGCGGAAAAGGATAATCGCTGCCCATGCATATTTTATCGCCGCCCATTACATCTATTATAAAATCAAGTGCTTTAGGGTCATGAACTAATGCGTCTATCCAAAACTTACCTATATAATCGCGTGGATTTATAGCGTTGTCAACAGCACATAGATCTGGCCTTACATTGAATCCGTGTTCAATACGCCCAATAGTAGCCGGGAAGCTGCCACCGCCGTGAGCAAACGCCACTCTGAGTTTTGGATAGCGCTCAAATACTCCGCCGAAAATCATAGAGCAAATCGCACGGCTTGTTTCAGCGGGCATACCTACCAGCCATGGCAGCCAATATTTTGTCATTTCATTCTCCCCCATCATCTCCCAAGGATGAACAAAAATGGCGCAATCCATTGCCTCTGCCGCTTCCCAAAATGGATTAAATCTTGGGTCGCTCAGGTTTCGGCCATTTATATTAGAACCAATCTCAAGCCCCGGCATTTTCAATTCATGAATACAACGGTTCATTTCGCTTATTGCTGTGTCTATGTGTTGCAGAGGCACAGTTCCAAGACCTATAAACCGATCTTTGTTATTATCAACGCTTTGGGCTATATGGTCGTTAAAAAAACGGGAAGTCTCTAATGCGTGCGCGGGTTGCGCAAAGTAATTAAACAATACAGGAATTGTGGATAAGACCTGTAAACTTACATCGGTCATATCCATTTCCTTCATCCGCTCTCCCGTGTCCCAGCAATTGTGCTCTATTTCTCTGAAAACCTTATCCCCCTTTATCATCCGGGCGCAACATGGTTTGTGATGCTCAAGCCTTATAAATTCACCATACCCAAATTTCTTAAACCAGTTAGGTATATTTTCCGGCATAATATGAGTATGAATATCTATTTTCATGGTAAAAGACGAGTAATACCGTACAATATTGGAGCCCGGCGGTGAAGAGAAAAACAATTAACAGCGCCCTGCAATGCTGCATGGGCGCTGTACAAATTCAGTTTATATTATTCCTGGTGAAATGGATATCTGTAGTTGGTTGGCGGAACCAGTGTTTCTTTTATTGTACGGGGGCTGAGCCATCGGTACAGGTTAAGAATTGAACCAGCCTTGTCGTTTGTTCCTGATGCACGGGCACCACCAAACGGCTGCTGCCCTACTACCGCCCCTGACGGCTTATCATTAATATAGAAGTTACCTGCACTGTTCACCAGACGTTTGGCCATAAATTCAATAGCATACCTGTCTTGCGCGAATACCGAACCGGTAAGCGCATAAGGAGATGTATTGTCTAAAACATCAAGCATCTGAATCCAGTTTTCGGCATCGTAAGTATAAATAGTCAATACGGGGCCAAAAATTTCTTCGCACATTGTGCTGTAGGTGGCATCAGTAGTTAATATGATAGTCGGCTCTATGAAGTAACCTTTTGATTTATCATAATTTCCACCACAAATAATTTTAGCAGCTCCGTTACTGTTTTTAACCTCGTCGATATACCTGGTGATGCTATTAAATGACCTTTCATCAATTACCGCATTAATGAAATTAGTAAAGTCATCAACTATGCCCATTTTCATTGTCTTCACCTCAGTTACCAGCATGTCTATTATTTCCTGTGCAATGTTGGAGGGAAGGTAAGCACGGGAGGCAGCCGAACATTTCTGTCCCTGGTACTCGAATGCGCCCCTTGCCAACCCTGTAGCTACAGCTTCAGGCATTGCGCTCGGATGTGCAAATATAAAATCTTTACCGCCTGTCTCCCCCACTATTCGCGGGTATGTTTTATACCTTGCTATGTTGTTACCAATTGTTTTCCACATTGTCTGAAACACGCCTGTGGAACCTGTAAAGTGGATGCCGGCAAAGTCAGGATGTGCGAAACATATTTCACCCACCAGCGGACCCGGAGGGTAAATAATGTTTATTACTCCGGCCGGTAAACCTGCTTCTATCATTATTTCCATGAAGACACTTGCAGAATAGATTTGGGTGTTAGCCGGTTTCCAAACGACAACGTTACCGCACATGGCAGGGGCCGCAGCAAGGTTGCCGCCAATAGCAGTAAAGTTAAAAGGCGTTACAGCCAGCACAAATCCTTCCAGCGGGCGGTACTCCATTCTATTATTTACTCCCGGTGACGACAAAGGTTGTTGCTTATATATCTGGCTTAGGAAGTGCACGTTAAAACGCAGAAAATCAATCAATTCGCATGCGCTGTCTATTTCTGCCTGAAATGCATTTTTGCTTTGCCCAAGCATGGTTGCCGCGTTCATTCTATACCTGTACTTTGTGGCTAACAGCTCAGCTGCCTTTATAAAGATAGAAGCCCTGTGCTCCCAGTTCATTGCCGCCCAGCTGTCTTGAGCATCAAGTGCGGCGTCAATAGCCTTGTGTACATGTTCTTCTATAGATTCATAATAATGACCTAATAAATGGGCCGTTTCGTGTGGCGGCCTAATTTCTACTTTTATGTCGCTCCTCACCTCTTCCCCATCAATATACATTGGTATATCCCTCTTTGTAGCTTTCAGTTCAGCTATCGCTTTCTGTAGTTCTTTACGCTCATTGCTGCCCGGCGCATAGTTAAGTACTGGCTCGTTTTTGGGTTCAGCGAAATCGAAATACGCGTTATTCATATTTATATTTATAATTTTATTTATAACCGCCAGCAAAGTAGCAGGCTTTTGCCTGGCAAAGATAATTTTAAAAAATTAATTCCCCAGCAATGAAAACAGTTCGATAAAAAATATAATAATTGCAGAAGTGCATGAACAGTCGAGTATTAGCTAAAAAAAATTCACCGCCAATATGCTATGCATTCAAGCGCATGTAAATGGGCGGTGGATCTTAACCTTACTTTTTCTATCAGAAATTCTGCAATACCTGATTAATACCTTCTGTGGTAGTTATTCCTATAGCCGTAATTCCGGTAACCGTTATTTCTGTTGTTGTTGCTGTATCCCCTGTCGTAGCTGCGGTAGTGGCGGTTATACCTTGGGGTGCATGGCGGCACAGGTGGGTTGTAGCATATTACTGGCTGCGTGTATACACGTACCGGCCTTGGAGGCGGGCAATACCTTACATATGCACGGCTGGGCCTTCCGTAGTGCCTGTGATACCGGCCCTGGGCATCTGCATTGTTGTGGAGCAATGCTAGCAGCACTACTACTAATACCGAAGAAATGATGCATGCTTTCATAGACTTTAACGTTTAAAGTAGTATATACAATTTGTTTGCCAAACTTTTTTCACGCACCATCACTCCTTAATTTGCTCGCCTAAATCCTCGCCCTCATGAAAATAATTCCAGATGATACGTGCTTTTGCTGCTCCGGCCACACGGGTTATTTCCCGTTCCGTAAGTGTTTTTATATTCTTAACCGATCTGAACGCCTTTAGCAAATCAATGGAAGTTTTCTCACCAATTCCCGGAATCCCCTCCAAATCGTTTTTGATAGTACCCTTGCTGCGAACCTGCCTGTGAAAAGTGATGCCGAAACGGTGTACCTCATCACGGATATGGCGAATAAGCAAATGGGCAGGATTATCAAACGGAAGCTGTAGGGGCTCGCTGTCGCCTGGAAAAAAAATAGACTCTTCTCTTTTGGCGAGGCCAACGATAGCCATTTTACCTATCAGGCCGAGTTTTTCTATACTCTCAAGGGCTGCGCCAAGCTGCCCTTTCCCGCCGTCTATAATTATGAGCTGTGGCAGTGGCTGTTGCTCATCCATAAGCCGTTTATAGCGCCTGAATACAATCTCAGTCATGGAGGCGAAATCATTGATGCCCTCAACGGTCTTAATATGAAAATGGCGGTAATCTTTTTTAGCAGGTACACCGTTCCTGAAACACACCATTGCAGCAACCGGGAACGCGCCCTGGAAATTAGAGTTATCAAAACATTCAATATGTACCGGCATAGTTTTCAGGTGTAGGGCCCTTTGCATTTCTTCCAGTACAAGCATAGTATCATCATGTGTTCTTTTGCCAATCAGCAACGACTCCTTTCGTTTTACTTCCTGCAAAAATATTTCAGCGTTTTTAATGGATAGGTCAAGCAACTGCCGTTTATCACCTGCTTTAGGAATAGTGATCAATGTATCTTTTTCCGCTACATCTACTGTCATAGGGACTATTACTTCTTTAGCATTGCTACCGAAGGTATCCCGCATTGTGGCCAGAGCCAATGACAAAACATCGCTTTCCTCTTCATCAGTTTTCTTTTCAATTTGCAGGGTTTTAGTATGTATTATGCTGCCCTTGCTCATCATCATATAGTTCACATAAAAAAAATGCTCATCGCTGAGAATGCAGGCAACATCGGCATTGTCAAGCCTCGGGTTCACCACCGTCGATTTACTTTGAAAAAGCAACAACGACTCTATTTTCTTTTTTACTACCTGTGCTTTTTCAAACTGCATACTGGAAGCGAAGCCTGTCATTTCCTCCTTCATGTATTTAACCACATCGCCTATATTACCCTTCATCACATGCCTTACCTGCTGTATACCTTCACGGTAATCGGCTTCTGTTTGCAAACCTTCACAAGGCCCTTTGCAATTACCCAGGTGGTACTCCAGGCACACCTTGTATTTTTTACTGGCAATATTTCCCGGCGATAGATTCAGGCTGCAGGTTCGCAATGGGATATTCTGCTTTACAAGTACGAGAAGTTCTTTTACCCGCATAAGGCCGGTAAACGGACCAATATATTCGGAGCCGTCTCTTATTATTGTTCTGGTAAAAAAAACACGCGGGAAGGCTTCTTTCTTAATAACGATATAGGGATAAGTTTTATCATCTTTAAGGTTAATATTAAAACGTGGCTGAAAGTGCTTGATTAAAGAGTTTTCAAGCAGGAAGGCGTCATGCTCAGTATCAGTAACTGTAAAATCTATACTATGAATCAGCGAAACCAGGCGCCTTGTCTTGTAGTTGTCCACAGTTTTATTGAAATACGAACTAATCCGCTTTCGCAGATTTTTAGCCTTACCCACATACAGTAACTCTGTTTCACTATCATAATATTTATAACATCCCGGCTGGTTGGGTAATGTTGCTATTATATTGCTGAATTCCTCTCTCGTCATTTTGGGTTCCGTTTACCGTATACATTGGCAATAATGGCCTTACGGTGCTATTTCACGGTCTAATACACCCCACCGCAACTATGGTGCTATATTGCTTTATATTTAATGATAAGTTCCTTTTTAGCGCCTATCAATGGCTTGTCATATTGTTGTATCATTATTGTCTTTACCGGCGAATACATCAGTTTCTGCTGGCGCTTATTCCAAAAATTACTTTTAAAAGTCTCCATGTACACACCTTTTACTTCCATTGTGTACATGTCCATTGATATCAGTAGCTTTTGCGTAAATAAGTCACTTTCATTGGCGGTATATATGAAATCATGCGACCTGTTAAAGCTGTCGTCAAGCTGGGTAAAAGTATAACGGCCTAAATATTTATGGTCACTGATATCACCGTCAGTGAATACCTGTAAAACGGCCGGCCAGTCAATATGTTCTATATTGGTTACGCCGCTATCTGTTACACCGTTTAATTTTACTGTTTTTGTGAAAGAAACCGGCTCCCCGGCATGGGTGGTCCATTCATCGAGCGCATATTTTTTAATTGAAAAATAAGAACCTTTTTCAGGTGCTAACACTGCAAATTCTTTCTCTTTGCAAGAAGAGAGCAAGAGATTCGCAGCTATAATGGAAACGAAAAGATATTTTGAAGTTATTTTCACTGGTCAAAATTAATAAAACTACGGTAATGTAAAGATAAATAGCACTGTTGGGTCAGTGTTTATTCTTTTACTTTATTAGTTCAGCTGAGGGTTTATTGGCATACTGGCCAAAAATGAAAATTCAGGGCCCAAACTGCAAATAGCTTTTTTCCAGGTTTCCAATGCACCGGTATCAAAAACGATTTTTTCAATGGCCTTACCTACGAGCCAGGATTCTTCTTGCATTTCCCTTTCCAACTGACCAACTGACCAACCTGAATAACCAAGGAATAACCTGAATGCGCTGGTATCGTACTCATCAGTGGCCAAAAGCTGCTTTAACATTGCATATGAACCTCCCCAGTATATACCTGGCGCTATTTCCACGCCACCTAACAAGTCTGGTATACGGTGCACTATATGGAGTGTATCTGGTTCCACCGGGCCGCCATAATAAAGGGGCACAGGCGGCAGCGGACTTACCGAAGTTTCTTCACTCCCGAGGTCGCTTAACGTTAGCTCCATAGGTTGATTAAGTATAAAACCAACAGTTCCATCAATGTTATGTTCGCACAGTAATACAACTGCCCGCAAGAAACCCGGGTCATTTAAGAAAGGTTCTGCGAGCAATAGTGTTCCCTTGCCTGGCGGATTTTTTTCATTATTAATATCTGGGTTCAGAAAATTCATCACAATAAAAGTACTAACCTCTACAATATACACAAGGTGTAAGGGCATTTTTAACAGGCATTTAGAATATTGCCGCAGCAATAGAGCATAGATATTCTCTTATGAAAATATCCGTTCCAAAGCCCATGCTTTCAGACGAGTTTCTTCCCATTCCTGTTCAGGTATGCTGTCAAAAGTGATTGCACCACCCGTCTGATAACAAATGAATCTTGTACAAGTATTATAAAACAAGCTCCTGATAATCACGTTAAAATCAAAGTTACCTGAAGGGTCTATGTAGCCAATGGTGCCAGAAAAAAGCTCCCGTCTCGAGAGTTCATGTTGTTCTATCAACTCCATAACTTTATACTTTGGTGCGCCTGTCATGCTACCCATAGGGAACGAATGCTTTATAGCATCTGTGAGCGGTGTTCCGACCCGCAAAGTGCCACTTATTGTAGATATAAGATGATGTACCTGCGGATAGGTATATAACCCAAACAACTCATTGACCCGCACACTGCCAACATTGCATGTTCTCGCAAGGTCGTTACGGGCAAGATCAACAATCATTACATTTTCGGCCTGCTCTTTTATATTGCTTCGGAGTTCCGTCTTTATTTTTTCGTCTTCAGCGTTATCACTACTTCGCCTTGCAGTGCCTTTTATGGGCTGGGTGCTGATGACATCACCCGTCTTCCGCAGATAGCGTTCAGGGCTTGCACACATCATGTAGCGCTCATTCAGTCTGTAATAGGCAGCGAAGGGAGCCGGCGATAATGAGTTTAGAGCGTTAAAAACCGCAAGAGGATCTACCTCCGCATTTTCACAATAACCCATATTGCAATAATTAATCTCATAGCAATCACCATTGGCTATATGGGTGCGGAGTTGTTGTATTTTTGCGATATACTCTTCCCTGTTAATACTTCTTTTAAAACCCAATACCGGTAGCTCTGTAGACAGCTCCAATTTAACCGCCATTAGCTGCTCATAAATGCGATCAGCATCACCTGTTGCTGCTATTGTAAATTGGTTCTGTTCTTTATTAATATAACAAACCGTTTCAGGAATAAAGAAATGGATGAGCGGGAAGCCTGTCTTTTCAATATGCGCCGATGTAAGTTTAGACTCCAGCAGGTTTTTATAATCGTAACTTATATGGCCGGTTATCCAATCATTGTATTTGTCATGCAACTGTTGCAGGTCTTCCAGGTTGGTATCAATAAACCTCAGGCATCCGGCCGAAAGCAAGCATTCATACCCAGTATCACCATAAGGCGCGTATGAGTTATTATCAAAAAAAACATGGATACTGAATTGCTTGGCCCAATTCAGCATCCTTAGTTTTAAAACAGCGACATCTTCGCGGCTTATTTTATATGTATTTATATTCCTGTTCAGGAAATCAGATATTAAAAATCATCATCGTCATCATCAAAACCACCACCGCCTCCACCTTCACTGAAGAAGCCGAGGTCTTTAAATTCATCATCATAATCATCGTCCTTCCCTGATTTTTTCTTGCCTGGTGCTTTACTTTTTGATTTAGGAAGCTCAAATTCTTCGAACTCCTTATCAAAATCTCCCGCATCATCTTTATCAAAGTCATCATTATCTTCATCAATATCATCATCATCATCATCGTCGTCAGCATCAACTGCTTTTTTTGACGCTGTTTTCTTAGCGGCCGGTTTCTTTTTTTTGGCATCGTCATCATCACTATCCTTACTCTTTTTTGATGAAGCCGTTTTCCCTTTGGGTGCACTTTCTTCTAACTCATCGTCTTCAAGCTCATCATCATCATCATTATCAACTTTTTTTGATTTTAATGGGGCTTTTTTCGATGCCGCACCGGCGCTTACCCCGGCGCTCTTCTTGCTGGCGGTTTTCTTGTCTGTATTCGATTTCATAGCGCTCATACTTATTGCCGTAAAATTTTAATAGTTTAATGAGATTGCCAAATTTTTTTGAACCTAAAATTACCTATTTTTATTTAAGTAGCTATCAGCTCATTTCTGCCTGTGCCATTTGAAATAAACGCGATTTTTGTTCCCAGATACCTCTCTACAAATGTACAATACTCTTTAAAAGCAAGTGGTAATTCTTCATAATTTTTTACGCCACTTATCGGGGCATCCCAGGCTGGGAATGTCTTATAAACCGGCTTTATGCTAGCGTTGCCAGTAATGTCAAATGGCAGCTCATCAGTATCCTTCCCATCTGCAATATACGAGGTAGCCGCCTTAACAGGGTTAAAATTATCCAATACATCGGCCTTGGTAATAATAAGCTGGGTTACGCCACTCAGCATTACAGCATAGCGCAAAGCGACAAGATCTATCCAGCCACACCTGCGTGGCCTTCCAGTTGTAGCACCAAATTCATTTCCAGCCTTACGCAGTTCTTCACCGGTTTCATCCGTCAGTTCAGTCGGGAAAGGCCCCCCGCCCACTCTGGTACAGTACGCCTTGGTTATGCCATATACTTCACCAATTTTTGTAGGTGCTATCCCAAGCCCGCTGCATACCCCGGCTGCGATGGTATTTGAAGAAGTAACAAACGGATAGGTGCCAAAATCAATGTCAAGCATACTGCCCTGCGCACCTTCAGCCAATACTTTTTTACCTGCTTTCATATGGCTATCCAGCCAATACTCTCCATTCACTATCTGCAGGGTGCGGAGGTGTTCTATTGCATCAAAAAAAGCTCCCTCCCACTCCTTCCAGTCCACTACATTATCATACTGCTTCAACATCTGTAGGTGTTTCTGGGTAAGTATGTCGTATTTCTCCCTGAACCCGGGCGTTAACACATCGCCCACCCTGAGGCCGTTCCTGCCGGTTTTATCCATATAGGCGGGACCTATCCCTTTCAGGGTAGACCCTATTTTCTCCTTTCCTTTCGCAGCTTCTGATGCAGCGTCCAGTGCCCTGTGTGTAGGTAAAATCAAATGAGCTTTCTGTGACACATACAGCCTGCTCAGCAAATCAGGGCACAAAGGCAATATTTTTTTCAATTCACCCTGTAGTGTTACAGGGTCAATCACTACACCATTTCCAATAAGATTGAGGCAATGCGGCTGAAAAATACCGGAAGGGATGGTATGCAGTACCACCTTATCTCCGTTCACATATAATGTATGTCCGGCATTTGGCCCACCCTGAAAACGGGCGATAATATCGTATCTTTCGGCAAGGTAATCTACAATTTTACCTTTCCCCTCATCTCCCCACTGCAACCCAAGCAAAACATCGACCATGAAAAATAATTTAGGCTCAAATTTAAAAGCGAATGCGAAAATATAAAAATGTGGAATTGAGAAGTGATTTTATTTTGAAACAGCTACATTTTTTATTTCGCCCTTTCAATATATTTGATGCTGCCAAATCCATTAATGCGTCATAAGTTGATAACAAATATAAAAAACCATTAAACGAAGTGGAAAACTAAAACTGCATGTAAACAAAATAACCTCCTTTCTCAAATAAAAAAGAAAGGAGGTGAAATATGGTATCGTTAATGATTATTTCCTTATCGGTGTCTGTTGAGCAGAAGTCTGTGGCACTGGCCTGCGCCGTGTGCTTTCATACTTCGCAAACTGATCAGTAGTCATTATTTTCTTGAACTTAGCGTCTTTCTCAGCCATTATTGCCTCAAATTCCTGCTGTGTAGGCTGCTTGCCCGTAGTCCTTTGACTTTCCATTTTATTGGTAAACTCGAGACAAGCTGCATACATTTTTTTATATTGCTCAGGCGTCATGCTATATTGCCTTTCAAAAGCCCGAGCCTGGTTTTCAGCGAATTGTTGAACACGCTGTTCAGGCGTTACATCGCTTTGCGGACGCGTGAGCGGTGTTACCGGCTGTGGCTGACCCGGAGTAGTAATTGCCTGCCTTGAATTTTGTGCAAAGGCTCCTGCCGCAGTAATTGCTAGCACTGCACATGTAATAATTATCTTTTTCATATCAGCACGTCTGTTAGTATAGATTAATTTTCTACTAAATTAGTAGGTTTGTCTCAAAAAACCATAAAAGTAATTTTATTTTTTTAAAATTAACACCTCAACGAACTCAAACAGTTGCCTGTAAAGGCTTTCAATATCTTTAATTATTCCCCCTAAGAAATTGATACTAATTTATAGTTAAAGACTGTTATTCAACATAAGGCAGGTACTCATTCAAAATCTCTATACAAGAGGTACTTTTTTCGCATTTTTTTGAATTTCAAAAGATCATTCTGCCAGCTCTTTCTTATTGCCGCCACATTCTTATTATGCTCAATATCATACTGAAGTTTGGCTGTGCCTGCGAGCTTTTGCAAAAAATCCGTGAAAAACTTATCTTTTTCAGGATATGCTTTATAAGCTTTGATCAGCCATTTCAGCTGCAATTTCCCCCCGGTCTCAGTCAACACCTTTTCAGGTTCGTTGCCAACCAACTCTCCATAACACACCATATGTTCATACATTGGTTTTTTTGCGCCTGGGCCACTCTCCGGGATAAAGGAATATTGAAAATTTCCCGCAAGTTCAGGAGCTCCGTACTGCTGAAATGGTAGTGCAGTCCCCCGCCCAACGCTTATCTTAGTGCCTTCAAAGAAACAAAGTGAAGGATAAGCATAGACAGCGCCCATTGTTCTTAAATTAGGTGAAGGTGACACGGGTAATTGGTACTTTTTTGTATGGTCATATCCGCTGCACTTTATTACTGTAAGCTGCAGAGTGGCCGCTTTGCTATACCAATGTTCACCGGTGATCATTGAGGCATACTCGCCTGCCGTCATTCCATAGACTACAGGAATTTGCTGCATGCCAACAAAGGATTTGTATTTTGTTTCCATCACAGGTCCATCAACATAAAACCCGTTAGGGTTTGGCCTGTCTAATACGATAAAGGTCTTTTGCTGCTCAGCCGCAGCCTCCATGCAATATTCAAGCGTAGATATATAGGTATAGAACCGAACACCAACATCTTGCAGATCATAAACTATAACATCCAGCCCATCATAGTCTGCGGGGGTCGGCTTTTTATGACTGCCATAAAGCGAAATAACGGGCAGACCTGTAGCACTGTCAGTCATATTATCAATATGTGCGCCAGCGTCTTCCCGCCCTCTGAAACCATGCTCAGGTACAAATATTTTCTTTACTGCAATTTGGCGAGCTAACAGCACATCCACGAGGCTGCTGTCACTAATTCTTGAAGTTTGATTGACAATTACGCCTACATTCTTACCATTAAGCAGGTGACAGTACAATGACGTGTTAAAAGCGCCCGGCCGTATATTGGCATCAAAAACATCTTTACACTTTCCCGACTGTGCCACCGCGAGTGTGACGACAATTAAGCTGGCAGTTAGCACAATTTTCATAAGCAGGACTACTTTTTCATAAAGATAACGGCGGAATACGGGATATTACTGTAATTTGCGCCTCATTAAACTAAAAATATGCAACAAGTACAAAAAGGAGACACAGTAAATGTGCATTATCACGGTACACTGATTGATGGATCAACATTTGACAGCTCTAATGGCCGGGAGCCACTCCAGTTCATTGCAGGTACAGGCCAGGTAATAAAGGGCTTTGATGATGCAGTTATGGGAATGGAGACAGGAGACAAAAAAACTGTGAATATCCCGGTTAATGAAGCCTATGGCGAACGCAATGAAGATATGATAATGGAACACCCGATCAGCGAATTTCCTGCTGATATGAAACCGGAAATTGGTATGGAACTCCAGATGGGCGATGATGCAGGTAACGTATTTCCTGTTGTAATTGTTGAAGTAACTGAAGAATCTGTTTCATTAGACGCCAATCATCCGCTCGCCGGACACGATCTCACTTTCGAGATAGAACTTGTTTCAATAGGATAGCCCTTATTTACTAAAAATATATTTTCATGTTCTAAAGTCAACTGGCTTGGAAAATTTCATATAACAAAACCAATTTATTTTTACCCGCTTATTTTTGAAGCGGGTAAAAATAAATTATCAGACCACTTCTGCAAGGAAATTATCCTTTGACTCGCTATTTTTTATAAATATATTCACGCTACCTCTCAAAAGTCTATCTATCACTTCTTTCATCGGATTGTTGCTATCGGATTGTTTTAAACAGTGTTGTTTGTAGGATTAAATTTGAACAAGTGTTTTTTATCGGATATTAATACCAAAGTTTATTGTAATTCTGCCGTCAATTTGTAAACCAAATTTTATACGGTACAGATAAGCCAGCGTAATTAATTGCAATAGAACAATCCACTTTACTATCTACCACTGAGCGTAATCAGCCTTTAGCCCCAGCTGCCACCAGCGCCACCGCCACCAAAGTCACCACCACCAAAGCCGCCGAAACCGCCACCACTATCGCCGCCGCCACTATTACCCCAACTGCTGCCGCTGCCGCGGCCACCGCCTAAAAGGCTGCCAAGTATCATACCGGTAGCAATATCACCTATGCCGCCGCCCCGGCCACCACGACCACCACCACCCCGGCGGCCAAAAACCGCAAGAATTAATACTATGAAAATAACAATTATTATCAGCCCGCCCTTTGAGCTTTTTGAATTTCCACTTGCACGTTCTCCACGGCGTTTACTTTCGTCTCCTTTAAATTCGCCGCGTGTTGCGGCCAATACAGACTCTGCACCTACAGAAAAACCTTCATAAAACTTTTTTTGCTGGAAATAGGGCTTCATCTTATCCCTTATTTTACCACAGGTAAAATCAGTCAGCGCACCTTCAAGCCCCTGTCCGGTAGCAATCCATATTTTATGTTCCTGTGCGGCAGCAAGTATCACTACGCCATTATTCCTGCCACTTTTGCCTACGCCCCAGAGTTTCCCAAGCTTTACGGTATAGTCAGCTATGTCATACTCGCCTATGCTGGTTATTGTAACGATAGTTATTTCATTTGATGTGGCTCTTTCGAACTCTACCAGTTCACTTTCCAGTTGCTGCTGCTCAGCAGCAGACATCATGTTGGCGAAGTCATTAACCAAGCGAGGAGGAGCGGGCCTGTCAGGAAAATTTTTATCCTGCGCAAACACGGCTACTACGCCCGCCATGCAGAACATTACCGGTAATATAATACGTATAAATATTTTTTTTACCATGCCTCTGGTTCGTTCCTGGTTGATGATTCCTTATTATTGGCCAAACTGAATGTCATTTGGCAATTCATTACGCTTAACCGCAGGGTCATGCGGGAAGCTATGCGCAAGTGCTGAGCCCAACTCCTGAATGCAGCTCACCAGTCCATCAGCCATCTGTCCATTGCGTAAATTACTTTTCAGGCGCTCTGCTGCCTTCTCCCAAAACAAACATCCGCCGGCTTTTTCATAAATTACTTTGTCGCCAAACAATGCGAATTTTTTATCATCAACTGCCAGGTACACTAAAACAGCGTTCCTGGCAGTTGTTTTTTCCATTTCCAACAGTCTGAAAATTTCCTTTGCCCTGTCAAGTGGGTCAGTAGTTGTGCATTTTGTCTCTACATATACCCTTATTTCACCTGATGTCCTGCTTTCTGCTTCTTCTATGCAGGCAATTACTTTTTGCTGCACTTCAACGGAAAGTAAGGGCTGAGGTTTCTGCTTAAAAATGGAAAACATATAGATATATTTTGAATTAAAACTTCACCTTAGGCGCTTTTTCTGCGCCCGCTTCGGCCTGGAACATCGGCTTTTCTTTGAAACCCAAAACACCCGCAAGTAAATTATTAGGGAAAGAAGTGACTTTCACATTATAAGTTGATACAACTTCGTTATAAGAGTCACGGCTTACTTTTATCCTATTCTCGGTACCTTCAATCTGATCCTGCAAAGCTTTGAAATTCTCATTCGCTTTCAACTGCGGATATTGCTCTGAAACCACCATTAAACGGCCCAGCGCCTGGCTAAGCTGGCCCTGTGATTGCTGAAACTCTTTCAACTTTTCAGCTGTCATGTCTTTGGGATCAATTTTTATCGAAGTTGCGTTCGCTCTTGCCTGTATCACTTCTGTAAGAGTCGTTTTTTCAAAATTCGCAACACCCTTCACTACCTCAACCAGGTTGGGAATGAGATCAGCCCTGCGCTGATAGCTGCTTTGCAGATCAGCAAATTTACGGTCTACTTCTACACGGCTGCTGTTCATGCCGTTATAGCCGCAACCACCTACAAATATCATCAGCACCAATACGCCGAGGAAAATATACAATCCTTTCATTGTAAAAAATTTTTACCAAAAATAAGCATACACAGGCATATATCTGGATATTAAATCGGTGAATATTATTAAATGGTCGGTGGGGGCAAGCATTATCGGTTTTATGGCCCCAAAAAAAGCGGTTTACGTTCGACACTTAACAATGAACGGATATTTACCACAATGCTCAGAGAAATGCGATAAGTACACTCATAGGCATTGCCAGCACCTGCTATATTTGACGATGCCGACCCGCAAACGCTGCCGATATTGACTATCTTAAGACACCTGGCAGATACTACAAGCCCTCCCTGTGCAGTTTGTGAACACAGTAGTATCAGACTTTGTGACCCTGCATTGGAGGCAGGGGTGTAATCCATCAAGGTGTTTGAAGGCGAGTCAGCCTATATGGTCAAAATCAGCCGTATTTAGCCTAAATTAGGCTATAGCATACCTAGCATGCAATAGTACAATTTACATTATTCTTCCACTACCTCATTTAGCTTGAGCAGGGCGTTTCTCCAATTTTCGGTTACATGCTGCTTTTCCTATTCTGTTTTCACATTGTCCTGAGTAATGGAGAGAACAGTTTTGGCGTCCTGCTCTGATAGCTTATAAGTAATCATATTATATTTTTATGGCTTATTTTCTTTGCCGCCCATGGAACTCTAGTAAGTGCTCCGGAAGAGATGATTAGGAAATATCTCTTTTATCTCTCCTTTGTCCTTGTACTTTTTACCGTTAAATTCACCTTCATATTGTATTGGGCTACCCACTTTCCAATCTGTAGTTACGGTAGTACCCATAAGATATTTTTTTATTTTTTCAGGTGTGGTAATTGCCTCCCAAATATCGCTTGAGGGTGCGTGAATAGTAATCGAGGTTTCAGCTCTGAGTTTGTTTTCCATAGCAAAAAGTTGTCTTTGACCCTGCAGAACTTAATCACTTGACTGCGTATATAAACCCTGTCAGCAAACTGACTTATAGAGCAAACAATCAACAGTAAAAGCAGAGTTGGAAGAGAATAAACTAAGTAACTCCCATACTTACCTAGATCTTATCTTTGTGGTGTGGATAAGAAAATAATGATTATAACTGCAGCTATGAAGCTGTTTATTGACTATGGCGTACAAGCCACCCCAATGTCAGCAATTGCAAAGGCAGCCAATACTGGGATGGGTACCATATATAACTACTTTGCTACTAAGGAAGAACTCATAAATGGAATTTACCTTTATATTAAACAAGATGAGATAAAAAAGCTGTTTGATGAGGCAGGAAACGTACCTGTGAAAAAGAATTTTGATTTGTATTTCAGGGCACTGATTGTTTATTTTTTCGAAAATCCTGTACATTTTCTGTTTATGGATCAGTTTCATAACTCGCCAATCATCACTCCGGAAACAAAACAGGAAGGTGCAAAAGCGGTGGAGCCATTATCAGCCCTTATTGCCAAAGGTCAGGAACAGGGTATTATTAAGAATATAAGCTTTGAAGAAATATTGCACTTCGTGAATGGTGGATTGATGGGCTTTATCAGGTGGGTACTAAACTCTAAAATAGAGGTTACTGCTCAACTAACTGACAACCAGGTTAGAATTGCATGGGATGCAATAAAGGAGTAAAAAAATTTGAAAATAATTTAGAATGAACATTCACTCTGATTATTTTTACTTTTTTGGAATGAATGTTCGTTCAATATAAAATCGAATGGAATGCTCATTCTGGGTCGTTTTTTAATTCTTGAAACACAAATTATGAAGACAATTTTTATTACCGGTAGGTCTACAGGACTTGGAAATGCTGCTGTGAGGCTATTTGCAGCTAATGGC
The DNA here is from genome assembly GCA_014377675.1 of Taibaiella sp. Classification (GTDB taxonomy): domain Bacteria; phylum Bacteroidota; class Bacteroidia; order Chitinophagales; family Chitinophagaceae; genus Flavipsychrobacter. Next base: position 4,037 of record JACMPD010000249.1, on the reverse strand, counting down.
TGGAAAGTGATAGCGACAATGCGAAATTTAGACAATGGAACGGAACTGACTGCGGTGGAGAATGTGACAGTTATGCCACTTGATGTTACGGATGCCACTCAAATAAAGGCCACAGCTGCAGCTACATTGGCGCAGGGTCCGGTCGAAATGGTCTTTAACAATGCCGGAAATGGGCTGGTAGGCCGTTAGAAGGTATCAGCGACGATCAGATTGTCAGGCAGCTAAACACCAATTTGTTAGGTGTGATCCGTGTAACACAGGCATTTATTCCGCATTTCAGAGAAAAATAGACCGGATTGTTCATTACAACAACCTCTATAAGCGGACTTAATACATTGCCGTTTAATTCTGTGTATCACGCTGCCAAGTGGGCACTGGAAGGTTGCAGTGAAAGCATGGCTTTTGAATTGCAGCTATTTGGCATCGGTATCAAAACTGTAAGAAATAGCTGAAGTAGTTTACGAGGCTGCGACAGACGGAAAAGATCAGCTGCGTTATGTTGCAGGGGCTGATGGAAAAGCGTTCTACGCACAGCGGCAAACTGTTGGTGATGAAGCTTTCAGGAAAGGTATAGCTTTGTCTATCATAATCCTGCATCAATTGAGTTCCCCCCTCCCCTGCCCCGCTATCCAGTGGAAATTCAATATTACTGATGCTATATTTTAAAAGTTAATTCATATTATATATATAATATGAATTAGAGTATCTGACTAGAATATTCCCGAAACATAGTGCATATTTCAGTTGCAATTTTTTATTAAAAAAATATTTTCCATTTCACTACTTCTGCTCCTAGTTTGTAAGATTTTTGCCCCCAACCCGGCAAAACAATAACACAAAACTTATAATCACTACAAGCATCGCACCTATAACATTCAGCCACAAAAATGAAACTATGTCACAGTAATAGACGCTTATAACAACAATTTCCGTAATTATGGCCGCAGTAAAAACAACACCGCCTCCAATTCGCTTTATATAAAAGGCAACCAAAAAAATGCCAAGTATGGTACCGTAAAATAACGACCCTAATATATTTACAGCCTCTATAAGCGACCCGAGGCGCGCTGCAAACATAGCGATAAGAATACAAAATATACCCCACCCTAAAGTATGCCACCTGCCCAATGCCAGCTCTCTTTCAGGTGAATTGTATTTCTTTTTATGAAGATGAATATCCATAAGTGATGACGCCGCAAGGGAATTTAAAGCCGCGGATATTGAACCCCATGACGCCAATATTATTACGGCAAATAACAAACCAACCACACCCACCGGCAAGGAATGCCGCACGAAATAAAGAAAAATATAGTTTACATCGTTTTTATCGGCACTGTACTTTTTCGCTGAAAGCATAACGGAAACGCTGTCTCTGAATTTCCTTATTTCTTCACAGGTACCTTTATAGGATGTCTCATTATCAGCTAGCCGGGAAGCTGCACCTGATCTGCGTAATGAAGTGAGCTCAGCAGCACTTCGCATATTGGCGGCTCTTAATGCTTCATAGCGCTTGTTTATTTCCATAGCCGCTGCAGGCTCGGCCTGGGAAAACTTTTCGGTAGCTACATTATTAAAGTTCACAGGTGCAGGCGAATAACTATAAAAAACGAATACTAATGTACCCAGCAAGAGTATGAGGAATTGCATAGGAATTTTCACTATGCCATTGAGTAAAAGGCCTGATTTCCCCTCATTATCGTTCTTTGCTGTGAGGTAACGCCCCACCTGGCTTTGGTCAGTGCCGAAATAGGACAACGCAAGAAAAAAGCCGCCGATTAACCCACTCCAAAGGTTATACTTATCCTTCCAGGTAAAAGCAGTAGTTATTACATTTAATTTGCCTGCTTTACCTGCGAGGTATAATGCGTCAGTCATTCCCACCCCTGCCGGCAAGCGGTGCACCACTTCATAACCAGCCCACGCCATAGCACTGATTATTATCAAAAACTGCAATTTTTGAGTATGAGCCACTGCTTTTGCGCCACCGGTATAGGTATAAATAACCAACAGCCCACCTGTTATTAAATTTGCAGCATAAATGTTTATATTTAAAATAGATGAAAAAATAATAGCCGGCGCATATATACTGATGCCCGTAGAAAGCCCTCTGGAAAGCAGAAATAGTGACGCTGTCAGCAGGCGCGTTTTCTTATCAAACCTTTTCTCCAGATATTCATAAGCCGTATATACATTCAGCTTCCGGAAAATAGGTATAAACGTTACACATATCACAACCATAGCTACCGGCAAACCAAAATAGTATTGCACAAACCGCATACCATCGGTGTAAGCCTGGCCTGGCGCAGAAAGAAATGTAATTGCACTGGCTTGCGTGGCCATTATACCTGATAAGACGATATACCACGGCATCTGCCGCTCCGCCAAAAGGTAGGTGTAGGAGCCGTTTTGTTTCCGCCCCTTCAGTAGACCATAGGCTATTATAAATATTAAAGTGAGCAGGAGGACAAGCCAATCAATAGTACTCATTGAAAATAGCGGGTAAATAAGTAATAAAAAATAATCTGCAGCAGCAGCAAACTAATTACAATTATATACCTTGCGTTCCATCTCTTGTTTTGCTGTCTAACCATTTACATGTTTTAGAAAATACTTGCTAATGCAATCAATGCTAACACAAATATAAAAAGAACTACCATCTCCAGCCCACCGAGTATCAACCCAGCTAATGCCATTCCCCTATTTACATATTTTTTTTTCAAACCTATAATACCAAAAATTAGCGCACAAATACCAAATGGTATAAATAAAAAGATTACAGCACCTGCGGAACCCATAAACAATGCAGCGATACCCAAAATGCCTGTAACCAACGATACAATACCTGGCCAACCTGCGGTAGCCGGATGGTCGCCGACATGCGAATGTAGCCAATGTAAATGCGACAATACTTTTGCCGCAAGGGGATATCTATGTAATTTGCCGGAAATGAAAGAACTATGATTATCCTGGCTTGCAGTATCAACAGGAACCGGTCTTCCCTTTATTGGAAAACCAGCAAAACAAAATGCAGGTGTAAAAATAAAAGTAAGCAGTAATATTAATCTCGTGAGTGACATAGTATAAATTTATAGATATTTACAATTTCATTTGGAAAGATAAGAAAAATGTTGTTACTTACAATATTCCTTTAAATATTGTTCCGCGGCCGGATTTCCCAATTTCTTTGCTACTATAAAGTCAAAACAAGCACTGTCGTTTCTGTTGATCTTCATATGAAATAATCCCCTATAGATATAAGCCTGAGACCAACGCGGGTCAATATTCATAGCCTGGTTTATATCAGCCAGTGCGGCTGTGTAATTTTTAGCTTCCCCCTGTACCACCGCTCTGTTCACATAGCCCATAATATGGTCGGGTTTTAACTTAATTTCTTCGTTATAGTCGCTGATGGCGCCTTGAAGGTCACCTGATTTATACTTACTGTTGCCACGCATACTGTATGCGATATAGAAATCAGGTCTTTGCTTAATCGCTTCGGTATAATAATTAATTGCACTTTTATAATCTCCTTTCGAATATACCTTACTTGCCCTTGCATATATGGCTACAAAAAAATTCTTTTTCAGCGATATAGCCTTATCAATATCCTTCATATACAATTTTTCATTTCCCTGTGCTTCGGCTAGGCTTGCCCGGCTGTAGTAAGCCATCGCATAGTCAGGATTCAGAGCAATAGTCTTATTAAAACACGCCATTGCTTTTTCAAAGTCTCCTTCAAGTTGCGACACTCCGCCTATCTCATAGTATGCCTTCCAATAGGTGGAGTCAGCAGCAATGCTCGCTTCATATTCTTTTATCGCACTTTCATGGTCGTTAGTAAAAAGAAACTCGTTGCCTTTATTAAAGTGCTGTTCAGCTGGGCTCAAAGGTTTGTTACATGAAAAAAATCCTGCCGATACACATATTAAGCCAGCAATTATTTGTTTAACCTGCATTGTAAAATTTTCAAAAATGTAAAATGAATCAGACAATAATACGAAATTCGTATACAATATCAGTAAGAAACTTTCAACGGT
>JACMPD010000248.1 GCA_014377675.1 Taibaiella sp. | reverse complement strand
CGTGTATGTGGGCATGAAAGCGGCCTGCAAAAAAGTATATGGCAATGACAGCCTTGCAGGCAAAAAAGTGCTGGTGCAGGGTGCGGGTAACGTGGGTCGCACACTGATAGACCACATAGTGGAAGAGGGTGGTAAAGTAATGGTAAGTGATATTAATGAAAACAACATTAAGTTAGTGACGGCGAAGCACCCTGAAGTGCAGGTGGTGGATAATAATAAAGTGTTTGACCTGGAGATGGATATTTATGCGCCATGTGCCCTGGGTGCATCGGTAAATACCGAAAGCATTAGTAAAATGAAGTGCGCCATTATTGCTGGTGCTGCCAATAATCAGCTTGCTGAAGAAGATGTGCATGGGCCTATGCTGGTAACAAAGGGTATTACTTATGTGCCTGACTTTTTGATCAATGCCGGCGGCATTATCAATATCAGCGTTGAGCTAACGGGCTATAACCGCAACAGGGCTATAGGCATTGTAGATAAGATTTATGATCGTACCCTGGAAAACTTCAGGCTAGCGGAAAAGGAAAACATTCACAATCAGCTTGCCGCTATGCGCATGGCGGAAAAAAGAATAAAAGATATTGCTAATTTGAAAGTAAGCCTTTAATTATAGCACTTAGATAATTACAAAAAATCCCGCCTGAATGAGGCGGGATTTTTATATTTTTAATTAAGACGCTTTACAACTTCATTTTCACCTGCTTTGACTGATACACATTCTTCCCGCCATTTGACTGATTGGTGTGCACAAAAGCTATTAACCGGCAGTTTTTAGGTTTCCAGGTTGGGTCTACGTCATAGTTGTAGGTTACTTCATATCTCAGGCCGGCTTCTTTGGTGGTGCGGGTGGGCGCTATGGCGTCGCCAAAGGGTGCAGCAGTAACAAATCCTCTTAATACATCATTGAAATGGTATTCTGTATCCAGGTAGGTAATGGGAATGCGGTTGTCTTCCTGCTCATCAACAAAACTGTCTTCCACCACTACCAGGCTTAGATTTTGTACAGTTGTCATGGGGTATAGGTAGGTTACCGTCGCCTTTATCCTTGCTTTGCCGGTGGCATCATCAAACGTGCTGGTAACTGATAAATTGATACTGTCGCTCACGGTCATTCTGCCTATTACTGTGGCGTTCCAGCTTGATGTGGATATGAGTAGCGGCGTTGTGGATGAAGTACCTAACGGCTGGCGGTCTATGCCGCCTATAGGTGCAGAGCTTACTCCCTGGAAAATAGAATTGGACATATCCGCGGCTAACTGCGTACGGAAATCATACTTGCCGTGTTTGGTAGGCGAGGCCTGTGGAAAACCGGCAATATGCAGACCTATTACGTTTACCCTTCCTATATATATTGTGGCAATACCCTTTATTATGTCGTGGGCAGCAGGGCAGTTGGGGCATGATGCGCCGGTAAAGTCTTCAATTAATACATTATGCGGCTCGGCGGCAGGCACCGGCGAAACGACTGAAATACTATCTGATTTTGCTGGCTCAGGGGTCAACTGTATGTAGGGGGCTTTTTCTTTACAGCTTTGCAGGGCGAGCACACTGCCCGCTATCAGGAACGCTAATCTTTTCATAGTTCCAAATTTACAAATAAAATTTCATCAGCGAATTAAAATGTAAATTTTTACTCAGAAATTTGAAATTGCCCTTTGAACTTAATGGGTTAGTGCTAACAGCCTACTTTGAATATTCAACTGTAATATTGCTTTTTCGCTGAGGCGCGGATTGTTGCTCCGGGGAAGGTGCGCTGCTGGTTGTCGGTTTAGGCACGTCTGCGGGTACAGTTACTACAGGCCTTATCTTCAATGCGTCTACCTTCACCACTTCATTTTGAATTTTCACGGCTGTTTTTGCGGCGGTGGTCACCGCTGGCGCGGCTTTGTATGTGTGTGATTGTCCATATTTGTTATACCCGGTGGCAATGGCACCAAGCATCAAGCTGCCTTGTAGCTGATACCCTGCATTATTATAGTGCACCAGATCATGGCTCAGCAGCTCGTGCCTTTTCCAAGAGGGTATTTGGGTTATTCCGCCTGTAATGCTGAACAGATCGTAAACCGGTACGTTGTGCGCCTCACAATAGTTCACCAGCGCGGCTGATACTTTTTGTATGGCAGCGTTAGGCTTTTTGTGGAGGTAGTAAGAGCCGGCAGGTGTTGTTATAAGCACGGTAGCCAGCGGCGCAACACTGTGCACCAGATTCACCATTGAATCGCAGGCCGCCATCATTGTCTGTTCGCTTATATACTGGTTCTGGGCCTCATTAGTGCCAAGTGAGATGATGAAAAGATCTCCATGTAATGACTTAAGCTGTTGATGGAACTTTGCACTTTGTAGATACTGGTCATACCTCGCCCCGTTTACCCCTATAGTATGATATAAAACACCTGCCTGATCCTGTTTTTCAAGCGACACGCCAAAGAAGTTAAACCCGGTGCCGGTCTCTCCTTCTCTTTTCAGGTTAAAGCCGGTGAGCGTTGTATTGGCATTCACAATAACAGGCTGGTTTTCCGCAAGTTTTGTGTTGCCATAAAACGTAATTGGGGCGGCAAGGGCGCTGTCAGTGAGCGAGTAGTGGCTGCCATCATCATTCAGGAAGAAAACCATCCTGTTAAAAGTGGCCTGCTGCCCGTCTTTCTCTTTAATTCTTAATGTTAGGACGGCATTTGGGTTGGTTGTTTCAATGCCATAGCCACATATGCCTGTCTGCACAGGTTTATCAGGGCTGGTGAGCCTGTTGTTTTTCCAGGTTGCATTTGACGTCGATTTAATATCAAGTGGCGCATTGGTAGCAGCGACCTGGTATGGAAACACAAGGCCGCGGCCCGCATCGCCAAAAAATTCCTGAATACCGTGTCTGATTACGCCGGTTGGTCCATCGCCCTGCTGATGAGAATCGCCGATATGTACAACTGATACCTGCCCTTTACCGGAATGACGCAGCAAGAACAACTGTTGGTAAAAAGATTCCAATTTTTGCAAATTGGTTATTTCATTATCAGCGTACTTAATAAAATCATACTTTGCGGGCGGTACTGTGCGCCAGTAATTTTCTTCCTGAGCGAGAACCAGCACAGGCAGCAGGAAAAATAAGCATATGGTTGATTTATATTTCATAATATAGCCTGCGCGGGGCGAAAATACTAAAAACGAATTGAGCTGATTCAAAACGGATTCTATTACTTTGTTATAGTTTTCAGAATTCGGTACAAACTATTAATATAATGACCATGCCATACGCAATAATAACGGGCGCAACCCAGGGGATAGGAAGAGCGGTTGCCGAAAAATACCTTGCAAACGGCTATTGCATTGCGGTGTGTGCCCGCAGCAAAGAAAAGCTGAAACTGCTGGAGCAGGATTGGAATGAGCGGTACCCCACGGCCTCAGTAATTGTATACGATACTGACTTAAGCCTGAGGGGTAACGTTAGCGCCTTTGCCACGGAAATAACATCTGTTTTTCCGCATATTGATGTACTGGTTAATAATGCGGGTTCGTTCCTCCCTGGCAACCTCGAAGACGAACCGGAGGGGCTGCTGGAGCAGATGCTGGCGGTAAACCTGCACAGTGCCTATCACCTCACAAAGGCTATAATACCGGTAATGAAGAAGAATGGCAGCGGCCATATATTTAATATGTGTTCGGTCGCCAGCCTTAAAGCCTATCCGCAGGGGGGCGCGTACAGTATTTCGAAATACGCATTGCTTGGTTTTTCTGAAAACCTGCGGGAAGAAATGAGAGCATATAATATCAAGGTAACATCAGTCTGTCCGGGGGCCACCTACACGCCATCATGGGAGGGCAGCGGGGTGGAGCCAGGAAGGATAATGGAAGCCGCTGATGTAGCTGAGATTATATATGCAGCCAGCTGCCTGTCGCCGCAGGCTACACTGGAAACCATTGTAATGAGACCTGTAAAAGGGGACTTATAAAAATTCTTTTTAACGTAGGTTTAACCTCTTCATTCTGCGCCTGATAAGGGTTTAAAATTAATTTTGCGGGTGTAACAATAAAATGAATCGCATAAAAAATATGTGGCGTATTAGTGTCCTGTTCCTGTTCATGACCGGGGCAGGTTGTTATGCTCTGGCTCAAAATGTAGTATTCAGTGCGGCTTCCTCATCACCCAAGGTAGGTGTGAAAGATGCCTTTCAGCTTACGTTTACCATACGTAACGTAGACAATCTCGCCGAGCTCAGGCCGTCAGGTTTCGGTGATTTTATACACCTTGACGGGCCTTTTCAATCCACCTCGGTCAACATAAGTAACGGGGCAAGGTCAAGCAGTATTTCATTAACCTATGTGCTGAGACCTAAGCATGAGGGCAGGCTCACCATTCCGCCAGCTGTTGCAAAAGACGCGGCAGGGCATACTTACCAGAGTAACCCTGTAACAATAGATGTGGTGCCAGGCAGCCTTGCCCCGCCACAACAGGCCCGCAGGCCACAGGGTAACAGCCCATTTGGGGATGATGAAGACCCGTTTCAGCAAATGGCGCAGCAAATGCAGCGTATGCAGCAGATGCAGCAACAAATGATGCAACAGCAGCGCGGCCAGCCGCAGCAACCCCTTACCCAGCAACAAAGGCAGCAACAGCAACAGCAGGCTGAAAAGGAGACCGCTGTAAACAATGAAGAAATAAAGAAAGATCTGTTTATAAGGGTTACTGTTGATAAGAGTAAAGTCCATGTAGGGGAGCAGATAACCACCAGTTACAAGTTGTATTCCCGGTTGCCAATGCAGGTTGCAATCTCCAAGTTGCCTTCTTTAAATGGGTTCTGGACACAGGATTTTGAAATACCGAGGATGCCGAAGCCTGCCGAAGAAATAGTGGATGGCAAGAAATACCAGGTATTTTTGTTAAAAAAATCAGCCCTGTTCCCTCAACAAGCCGGCACGCTGGAGTTAGACCCGGCTGAGGCCAAGGGTTCGGCACGTATACTGCAGCAGGTGCGTAGGCGCGTGGGCGACATGTTCGCTGACCCGTTCGGGAACGGAACGCTGATGATGAATGACCCGTTTTTCAACAATGCCTTTTACAACGCTACCGGATACAGGGACGTAAATGTACACCTGAAGAGCACACCTGTTAAAATAACTGTGACTCCATTGCCTGAAAACGGAAAGGGTGCTGACTATGGCGGCGCTGTAGGCAGTTTTACGTTTACCGGCAAGCTGGATAAAACAGAACTGACTACCGATGATGTAGCTACACTCGCACTGAACATAACCGGCAGTGGCAACCTAAAACTGATAGAGCCGCCGAAACTCAATTTGCCGAATGGTGTTAACACCTATGACCCCCAGATAACCGATACCGTAACCGGCAGGAGCACCACTATTTCCGGTTCTAAAGTCATTACTTATGCCATTACCCCACATACAGCCGGTGACTATGAGATTCCGTCGGTTACTTTTACCTATTTCAACCCGGCCACCGGGAGCTACACCACACTACATACACAACCGTACAAAATACATGTGAAACCAGGTAAGAATTACAATCCTGGTAAATCTGCAAACAATACAGTTGTATTGAAAGACATACATGAGATAAAGACAGGTCCTATTGTCATCAACGAAACGGGAAAGCCGCTCTTGCTGACCCCGGTTTACTGGTCACTTTACGCCCTGCCCTTACTGGCGTTCTTCGGTCTTATGGTGTGGCGCAGAAGGAATGAGGAATTATCAAAAGACAGCATGTTGCTGCGCAATAAGAGAGCAAATAAGGTGGCGTTGCAACGCCTTGTAACTGCGCAGAAATACCTGCAACAAAATGAGCGCAAGCCTTTTCATGAAGAGGTGTCCAAAGCCATATGGCTGTACCTGAGTGACAAGCTGAACATACCTTTGGCCACATTATCAAAAGAAACAGCGTTGGATGCATTGGCGATAAGAAAAGTACCCGTGCCTACCGTAAAACAACTGGAAGCAGTAATATGGGAGTGCGAAACGGCCCTTTACGCCACAGGAGGTACCAGGCCAATGTTGGCAACGTATGATGATGCGGTTAAGCTGATAGGCGATTTTGAAGAAGTGATCAGAAACGGCCGTAAGGTTTAATATTTAAAGTGCATCGCTTACCCAGAATTGATTGCAATACCTATACTATATCTCAACTATGAAAAAGATATTTTTGATATGTCATATACTTTTTATTGTTGTGAGCGGTTATGCGGCTGACAACAATGGAACGATATGGAGCAGGGGCAACGCATTTTACAAGGAAAAGCAATATGACAGTGCGGCTGTTTATTATGAAAAGCTGGCCGCTTTAAAGCCAGCTAACGCTGAAGTTTATTTCAATCTTGGAGATACTTACTACCGCCTGAATAAAGTGGGCATGGCGGTGCTCAACTACGAGCGTGCGCTGCGCCTGGAACCGGAAAACAATGAAGTAAAAGAAAATCTGCTGCTCACTAAAAGCAGGATGGCCAACTACATACAGCAGGCCAACGATATTTTCTTTATCACCTGGTGGGCTAACCTTACACGCCCCGACAGAGCTACTCTGTGGGCTGTGCTTGCATTCATAACATTTTCCGCTATAATTTTGATTTTGTTTTTGAGACGGTTACCCAAATCTATTATTTATATACCTGTTCAGGTAACTGGCATTCTTTGGTTTGTATGGGTTTGCTGTATGGTTGTTGCCGTTGCATCAGCACAGAATAGCAGGGAAAGAAGCACGGCTGTGGTAATGCAGAATGATGCGCCGCTAATGAATGCGGAGCTGAAAGGAAAGCCACTTAGTCTGTTACCCGAGGGTACTACTCTGAAAATAAATGCCACCCGCGGCGACTATGCCGAAGTAACCCTGCCTGATGGCCGAAAAGGATGGGTACAGCTTACCTGGTTAGTAAAAGTGTAAACCTCCACATATAAAAGTACATACACGTATTTAAAAGCAACATTCCGCATTTTTGCTTATAGTTATACGCTGTTGGTAAAAAGTCAGCAAAACAGAACCAATGCAATGCGGGTTGTGGATATAAATATACATGAACTGCTTAATGTGTTCGATAGTATGAGCGACGGTTTGCTCATTGTGGGTAAGCATTGGAATATAAAATGGTAAAATAATGCTTTTGAAATAATAGCCCGCCCAACGGGGTGGCAATGGTAACTGAAAAACTGGATGTGATAGTAAAAGAAGTGATCAGGAATATCAATAAGCTGAGGAAGATGAATAGGTCTCAATGACAATATAGTAAGGAGATATCGAAAGCCATTTTTCCCTTTTAGAAAAGTTACGACCATAAAAAAAGCCCCTTAAAACGGAGCTTCCTTAATATTTACATTACAAATATTACTTCCTCTTGCCGAATATTCTTAAAAGAAACAGGAACAGGTTAACAAAATCAAGATAGAGACTAAGTGCGCCTATTACGGATAACTTTTTGGTTTCCAGTGCGCCTACCCCGTCGAACTCCACTCCTGCGCCTATCCGTTTAAGCTTTTGCACATCGTAAGCGGTAAGGCCCAGGAATACAGCAACACCAAAGAGACTTATCAAATAACCAAACGCTTCACTGCGAAGAAAGAAATTGATCATCATGGATATGATAATACCAACCAGACCCATCATCATGAGCGAGCCGAAAGAAGTAAGATCTTTATCGGTAGTATAACCCATTACCGCCATCACCCCAAACATAGCAGAAGCGGATGCAAAGCAGGCCAGCAGCGAGCCGGAGGTATAAGTAATGGCCAATGTACTGAGGCTGATGCCCATTACTGCCGCATAGACAATGAATATTATGGAAAGGGCATTGGCTGAAAGCTTATTGAAACCCAATGACATAACCAATACAAATGCGAGGGGTGACAATGCTATCAGCGTGCCAATACCTGTAAGTGAAGGGCCTTTCTCAGTAATTGTATAAACGTAAGTAGAAAGATCAGCGTTAGCGGCAAAAAGAAAGGCGAACAGCGCGGAAACACCTAACGCCATAAACATCCATAAAAACACGCCTGACATAAACCTTTTAGAAATAGCCCCGGCGGGTATCTGGTTCCCCTGCAACACACGGTACTGTGAAAATTGCTGTTGATTAAACTTTTCCATTCCTGTTTTCCTGTATTATTGAGTAAAAGTAAACATTGATTCGCTAATTCCGTCATAACTCTGTCTGCCGTTTCATTGTTTTAACGTCTTATTAATCGGCTGATGCCTGTTTCAAACTTACTGTTGCTATTTACTTTCTTTCATGCCGGTAACATACATCCAGTTCTATTACCAGGCTGCTGCTCAGCTTTTCCTGTATGGTTTTGTTCGGAAGCGTTATTGTAGCAGCACTCAGCGGAACAGAATAGACAGGGTTTAGCGTAAAAAGCCATTCGCCGGCCCGCAGTGTTGTGCGGAGGCTGAACTCTAAATCAAGCGGTTTGTAGCCGGCGGCATCTTTTACTGCTTCAGCTATCATAAGCGTGTGGTCTTTTTTCAACTGCCTGTTTATAAAGTATTGACTGTAATAGTTAACACTGCCATAGTTAAAGAAGATAGCCGGAACCAAATTCAGTGTGTTTTCCCGATACCTGAAAACATGGTCTATACCCAGGCTCACTATAACATCTGTCGCTTTGCTCCGGTTCATGGTAAGGCTGGCCGTGGGTTCTATTACCGCGCTTTTATATTGGGCATATAGGCAACCGCTCTCTTGTATTGCCGCTTTCACGCCGGGGCTATTGCGTTGGTAAAAGTATTTTTCAATTGACACGCCTGTGAGCAGGTGTTGGCCAAAGGTGCGGTCATAGCCCAATTCGAGTGTCAACAGGTCAAAATGACCCGTTCTTTTAGTCAGTGCATATGAGGCCGTGGCTTTTGCGTAAATGCCATTATGAAACTGATAGCCTGCATAGGTACTCAGGTACGGCAGCTTAGTGGAGTCTTTCCGGCCCAGGTACACATTATCACTCAGGAAATTACCCCCGGCAAAATAATAGCTCAGTTCATCATACGGGTCTTCTTCATACGTGTGTTCAATATAATAGAGGCCGTGTTGCCCGTAAGAGCATAAAGTATAAGCGCTGAGCAGCAGACAGAGTGCAACCTTTTTCATTTCCGGCAAGTTTATAACAAATATAGTCAAGAGCGGGTAGTGGAACGAGTTTCCATATCGGTTAGGTTAAAAAAGTCAATAAACAAGGTTTTCTTGCTTCGGGAACTATGGCAGTTATAATTATTCACAGGAAAGCAAGAGAAATGATACGGCCTTACTTGTATTGTTGTAATTTTGCCAGATAACCGGGCAAGCAGTCTCTGCAATCCAGAAAATTTTATTTTATCTGTAAAAAATTGGTTGGTTAATTATTTATTCTTACCTTTGCAGTCCCAAAAATAACTCAACTAATGGAAGCAGTAGCTTTTGTACACGAACAACTTACCGGTAAAAAAGAATTTCCGAAATTCAAAGCGGGTGATAACATTACCGTTAATTATAAAATTATAGAAGGTAATAAAGAACGTATCCAGTCATTCAAGGGCGATGTGTTAAAGCGCCAGGGAACAGCTCATACGCAAACGTTTACTGTTCGTAAGATTTCCGACGGAGTAGGCGTAGAGCGTCTTTTTCCATTGTATTCTCCTAACATAGAATCAATCATTTTACACAAGGTAGGCCGTGTGCGCCGTGCTAAATTGTTCTATCTCCGTGAGCGTTCCGGTAAATCAGCGCGTATTAAGGAAAAGAAACAGATCCACGCTACAAAAAGGTAATTACAATATCGTTATTATACAAGGGTATGCTTTAGTGGCATGCCCTTTTTTCGTTTGTGAGCGGTAATGCAGTTAACCAGGCGATTTGTTTTTCTACTGCAATTTTAACTTACTTTCCGCAATACAACGCCTAGGTTTGCGTTAAGGCTTTTTGCGGTCTGCGTCCTTTTTCGGCGTGATTAATTACTTTTACTTTTTGAAAATCAATACATGCACCTCATTTCTGTTTTATTGTTGCAGGCCACTGATACCGCTGTGAAAGCTGTTACCCAGGCCGCTACTCCCACGCCGGAGAAAATTTCATTGTTCCACCTGCTGAGGGAAGGCGGTTTACTGATGATACCGTTACTACTGTGTTCCCTTATACTTGTGTATGTATTTGTGGAGCGCTTACTCGTAATAAAGAAAGCTGGTGCCGTAGATGAAAAATTCATCATGCGGATACGGGAGCAAATGGTGCACCGTAACCTGGAAGGTGCCAAGGGCGTGTGCCGCACAAGCAATACGCCTGTGGGTCATATTATAGAGAAGGGCCTTAATTTAATAGACAAACCCTATGACTTTGTAGAAAAATCAATGGAGAACACGGGTAAGCTGGAAGTATACAAGCTGGAAAGAAACCTGACCATTCTGTCTACAATAGCTGGAATTGCTCCTATATTTGGTTTCCTGGGAACCATAGCAGGCATGATTATACTTTTCTTTAATGTGCAGCATCAGGGTTTTTCCCTGGAGACGATTGCGGGAGGTATATACACAAAAATGGTCACTTCAGCCGTGGGGCTCATTATTGGCCTGCTGGCCTACGTAGGCCATGCTTACCTGAATGCTCAGATCAATAAGAATGTGAACAGAATGGAAGCGGCCTCAGTAGAGTTTTTAGATATTGTAATGGAAATAACACCCGTAAGGCAATGAATATAAAAAGGCATTTACGGGACGAGCCCCATGGCCATGCATCGGCGCTGAATGATATATTATTCATTCTGCTGCTTTTCTTTTTGATTATCTCCACGCTTGCCAACCCAAATGTGGTGAAACTGAGCATCCCCAAGGCTAAAAGCGATACGAAGGCCAAGCAAACCGTTGTTGTGTCAATAAATGACAAACAGCAGTTTTTTGTTGCCACTACTGCTGTTCCTGTTGACTCCCTGAAAGGCTACATTGCTGCGGCAATAGCAAAAAGCCAGGATGCCGAGCCCACTGTGGTAATTAACGCTGATAAGCAGGCAACTGCAGATAATATTGTTGCGGTAATGCGTGCGGCACATGATCTTAATTTAAGAACCGTGCTTGCAGTTGAGAATAACAGCAGGTAATGTGCCTGACAAATGCAGTTCTACATATAGCTTGCGAGGCAGTTTGTGTAAAATAGGGTATAGTATTCTTGCGCTAAAAGTATGGTGAACAAATCTAAGAACAGATTCGATAAATTTGCCTGCGCCTGCTGTGGTTTTTTCACTATCTCAGAAATTCATGATATTTGTGATGTTTGTTACTGGGAGGAAGACATTTATCAGGAAGAACACATATTTGACAACGGTGGTTCAAATAAGGTATGCCTGGCTGACGCAAAACAAAATATGATCAATTTTGGTGCTTGTGAGATTGAGTTCATAAATTTTGTTAGAGTTCCAACAACTGATGAGCAAGTCACTGATTAGCAGTTTTTTTTCAAAGTTGCAATTTTTGATTGAAACGGGAGCATTACAGGTAGAAGTAAGGGATGTAGTTTCTTGAATTTAACTTGAGTAGTCATTCTGTTTTAATACCCCTCTCCATTTTTAAACCCTTTTTTTATAAATATCGTTAGCTAAACCTATGTACCTTTGCCGGCACTGAGGAAAAGATGATGCAACTTTATCCGGCCACGGCCGCTGAATCACTGGAGTTTAATAAGGTATGTGAGTTACTGAAAAATAAGTGCCGTACTGATGCCGCAAGGGAGCGTGTAGAGAATATCCGCATCCATGTGCGCATGGACCATATGCAACGGGAACTACAGCAGGCCAATGAGTTTAAAATGATTTTGGGCAGTGGAGATCACTTCCCTAACGATTTCACCCGCAACGTAAGCAGGGAGTTAAGGCTTCTTCAGATACCCGGCGGAGTACTCAGTGGTGAGCAGTTGCTCGCTTTTATGCAACTTGCATTGAATATGAAAGATATTCTGCATTGGTTTAGCAGGCAGAACAATATTTTTCCCGCACTCAATTCAGTGGCAGAGAAGGTCACCTATGAAAAGAAAATAAACGAACTAATTTCCGGCATTATTGATGAAAGTGGCATGGTTCGGGACACAGCCTCTAAAGAACTCATGGTCATCCGTTCGGAGCTGGGGAAGGTGAGGCATGCCGCCCGCCGCACTTTCGAGGTAGCGCTACGCAGGCTGGCAAAGGCTGGTTACCTGGCTGATACGGGTGAAGGCTTTTATAACGGCCGCCGTACCGCGGCGGTGCTTGCCGAGTATAAACGCATTGTAAAAGGGATAATACATGGCGAAAGCGACACACAGAAAACAACTTTTATAGAGCCGGAAGAAACAATAGAGCTTAACAATGAAGTATTTTCATTGGAGCGGTCTGAGCAGAGGGAGATACAACGCATACTGGTACAGGCTACAAAAGACCTCTCGGTTTT
>JACMPD010000247.1 GCA_014377675.1 Taibaiella sp. | reverse complement strand
GGAACATGATTCAATACTTTTACCCCTATCGTCACCTAATGAAAAACGACTGGAATAAACAATTAGAAAACTTTATTTTGCCTTTTTATTATGCAAAAAATGCGCTTGATTACCAGTTTGCCTGCACAAAATTGGTTGTCAGCATACAAGATGCACACGCTGATATATGGCTCGGCGCAAAAAAAATAGACTCATTTAAAGGAGACTATTACACACCTTTCAGGGTGAGCTTTATAGAAAATCAATTAGTGGTAACAGGCTACTACGACGATTCATCAACATTATTTATTAAAAATAAAATATTTGTTGGTAACGTTATTGAAAGCATGAATGGCCTTACCGTTGACAGTTTAGTGAAAACCTACCTTCCACTTACATCTGGCGCAAATTTAAAAGGACAATTATTTAATCTCGCTAAATCAAAAGGCTATTTGATGAGAGGCAGAACACCAGACCTTCAAATAGTATTAAAAAGATTTAATGAGAGAAAAACTGTTTCCGTTACCCGCCAACAGAGTCCTTACGACAGTGATTGGGATTTATTTACCGGCAACAGGATAATAAATGGCAATATAGGCTATATCTATGCGGCCCATCTGAATCCTAAAGACCTAAATATTTTAAAAAATGCTATCAGGATGCCAAGGGTATAATTATAGATCTAAGATGCTATCCCCGAGTATTCATGCCCAATGATTATGGAAATTGGCTCAAACCTGATGCGTCAGAATTCGTAAGAATATACACTCCGGCATTAGATTTTCCAGGATACTTCATTTTAAAAACTGCTCTTGATAATGGAGGCAATTCAGCTATCCACTATCATGGAAAAGTAGTGATACTCCGTTAATGAAAAAACATTTAGCCAAGCCGAATATACCGCAATGGCATTAGCTACAATTCCCGGTGCCACAGTTGTAGGCGGCCAGACCGCAGGATCTGACGGGAATGTTACGGGTCTAACTTTGCCTGGAAATTTATTCACCTGGTTTTCAGGCATAGGAATACAATATCCTGATGGTACTGAAACCCAGCAGAAAGGTGTTAAAATTGATATTATTGTAAATCCTACAATTAAAGGAATAGTAGAGACAAGAGATCAAATATTGGAGCGTGCAATAGATATCATTAAGAAAGAGCCATAAAATATGTAGTCTATCCGTAACTTGCCAAAGGATAATACCCCTAATACTCAATTGCCTCGCTTATATCAGTATAGTTAACGGGTAATGGATGAAGCCGTGCATATTTGTCTTCTGAAATTTGATTAACCTGCAAACCAGCAATAAGGTTATTGTTTAGTAGTACATCCACTACGTTTTTGCGCGCGTTATTATGCTGGCTGAAAGCAGCCTGCCTTTTATCTTTTAAGAATGTTAAAACATAAACAGGCGTGCCTTTTATATGAATACCGCTATAATGTATCTCAATCAAATCATCGCCAGCCACTGACTGCACCAACCACCTTGACATATCTATTTTCTTAACTATAGCATACTTACTCCCTTTAACATACAAAGTGTCATTGGTTTGCTGGCTATAACCGCTATAACTGCAAAGCAATAAAACCGCTGTTATAATAATCTTCATTTTGCGCCTGGTTAAGATTTTTAAAATACCGATCAAGTTAGTAGCGCTTCCGCCTCATCCTTAATCTTTCAATAGCTTTTTAAGCTGATCAACTCCATTTTTATTCTGTGGATTAAGCTCAACCGATTTTTTATAATATTTTATCGCTCGCTCTTTATTGCCTTGCGCAAGAACTGCTTCGGCATAAGAATCCCAAACATTCCACGAAGTTGGAAACTGACGTGCACTCCATTTGAAAATTTCAACTGCTTCTTTAACTTTCTTCACTTCATACAAATATGCGTAACCGAGCTGGTTTAAATTGTCTTCATTGAAAACTACCGCATCAGGGTATCTTAACCCAAGTCTTATCAGCGCCTGAATGCCATACTTGTTAACTATGCCATCAATTTGATACCCACTAATAGGCGCATAGTTGGCGGTAGTGTCGTAGTTACTGGTTGCCCTGTTATAACTCTGGCCACGGGGAATGTGCTCAAATGTAAAATCTGTTGTATGGTTCACATTTTTCAGCGTATATGGTAATTCCGACTTTTGAACGAAGTAGTGATCAACAAAATCACGAATTTCAGTACATGTATTTTTATAGTTGACCCATAATGCTTTGTCCTTTTTAGGGTCTGCATCATGCGACATACCGAAAAAACGGCGCAGTGCTCCCTGCGATACAAAATCATTATGATCTACAGAAGGAACGCTCATATAGTACCGTTCAGCGTACACCATCGAATCCCAAAGTAAAAATAAAGGATTGCGGTTTTTACAGCCAATTGCTAAAACCGGGGTATTTATATTCTTTTTACCGGCAAGCAATTTAGTATACAGATTAGCAAATGGGGTAACTTTCAGGTTTTTGTCGTAGTCAAAGGTAGGGTCAACGCAAATTATGAGGTCAGCGGGCGAGTTTTGCTTCGCGGCATATGCGGCTACCGCCTGCGCACCGTAACTATGACCCATTAAGGCAATTCTGTTAAAATCAATATTTTTCTCTTTATGAAGTAAATTTAGAATAAAGTTAATGTCGTTTATTGACCGGTCCAGGTCCCAGTTTACAAACATATCAGGAAAGCGTTCAGCTTGGAAACATGCCCCTACTACTATGTAGCCTTGTGAGGCAAACCATTCGCAAAACACACTGTTATCGTCCACGGTACCCCCAAGGCCCTGATGCCAAAGTAACATAGGAAATTGCTGTGGTGCCGCAGGAGCATTTAAGAATGCGCCTGTAGGCGTATTCAGCAGCCTATCTAATTCAGCCTGTGCCGCAACGGGTATTTTATAATTACTGTCGTCAAGGATTTTTTGGTCGTCCAGAAAATAACGAGCCAGGTTTTGCTTATTGTATTCTACTAATAATTTCTGGTAGTCTTTTATAGGATATTCGCCAATCTGAATATTATGGTACTCTTTATACTTCATTTGGTTTCCCTTCTTTACCGAGGCAGGGTACCAAATATTCACTACAATAGGCCGCGGCACTTTACCACTTTGCTGCTTTCCACTCTCGATTGAACCCAAATGCCAGGCGCGCGAATAGTCTCGGGCATATATTCTTTTAAACCCCACTGTATACTTAGCTTTGGGCAAATCATCCCAAAGAGGGGAAACCTGCGCCATGCAAAAACCAGGCAAATTCGAAAGTAAGAAAACGAAACAAAATAGCCTTACATAATCTTCCATATTTATAACCTTCCGCTGGTGTAAGGTAACCTGTTGAATAGATTTCATTCACTTTATCTTTTAGCCCTGAGACTCAAAGATAAATAAAATAAATTAAATGAACCAATGCAACGAAAAAGAATAGGAGATATTACGCACAATCACAAATAATAAAATTACAATGCGCCTCTCAACACCCTACAACACATACAAATCTTTCTGCAATGGGCCGCCGGGAGTTACCGCATATTGCTCCAGGTCTGTGATGCCGGCGAGTTTTAGCACATCTTCATCGAGAAATAAGTTGCCCGTGAGCGCTCTTGACGGCTGATTGAGAATGTACGCCGCCGCGTCTGCCAATATCGCCGGCTTGCGGCTCATATTCATCAGGGTATCACCGCCCAGCAGGTTTTTAACCGCTGATGTGGCTATGGTAGTTACGGGCCACAGGGAGTTAGCCGCTATGCCCGCTTTCTTAAACTCGCCCGCCCAGCCCAGCGTCATCATGCTCATGCTGTACTTGCTTATGGTATAAGGTATGTAGGGCGCCATCCATTGCGGACTCAAATCAATTGGTGGGGAAAGGGTAAGAATATGTGGGTTCTCTGATTTTTTAAGGAAGTTAGCGCAGTGGCGGGTTACTAAAAATGTACCTCTTACATTTATGTCATGCACCAGGTCAAAACGCTTGGTTTCGGTTTCGGTAGTGCTGGCCAGCATAATGGCAGATGCATTGTTAACCAGTATATCAATGCCGCCAAACAATGTAATTACCTGTTGTACGGCGGCTATTATCTGCTCTTCATCACGTATGTCGCACTTTACGGCAAGCGCACGGCCGCCGCTTTCATTTATTCGCTGTGCCACACTGTATATAGTGCCACCCAGTCTAGGGTCTTCGCTCACCGACTTAGCTACAATGGCCACCGACACCCCCTCAGCGGCAAGCTTCACAGCTATGGCTTCACCAATGCCCCTGCTGGCACCTGTTATAAACGCGACTTTACCTTTCAGCATAATATATTGTTCAAAAATTCCGGAATATGTTTTTCGGCTCAAAACTCAGGATTATATTCCTGATAAGCAACGTAAATATAATAGCAAAGCGCCAAAGCACAAAAATAAATCTTATGCTTTGGCGCCTTACCACTATAGTTATATTATGCTTTTACAAACTCGGCATGTGCGGTTACTTTTATATCGTCACCTACCACAAG
>JACMPD010000246.1 GCA_014377675.1 Taibaiella sp. | reverse complement strand
TTGCCAAGTGGCTGGCCTGCGGCAGATATTGCACCGTCTATCAAAAACACGTATGCGCCGTTTTGGCCGCTGTGCAGGTGTAGCTGCACAGTATTGCCGGCTTCCAGGGTAGTGCGGTATATCCATGCCTGCTGGTATATTTTCAACCCTTCATCATCATTGTCCATTGGTGATACTAACGTGTGGAATTTATTTATCCGCTCTGCCGGGTCAAAAGCTTTCTGCTCGTATCTTGGCGTTACATCCCTTTTGTCGGGGAATATCCATGACTGCAACAGGTTCACCGGTTTATGCCTGTCTCCGTTAGCCTCGCTGTGCTGTACTCCCGTGCCGGCACTCATTACCTGCACCTCACCTGGCACTATCTTTTGCGCGTGGCCCATGCTGTCTTTGTGCTCCAGTTCGCCGTCCAGTATTATGGTTATTATCTCCATATTATCGTGCGGGTGCTTACCGAACCCCATGCCCGGCGCTACTATATCATCATTGAGTACGCGCAGGGCGCCAAAGTGAACCTTCTCCGGATTTCGGTAACCAGCGAAGCTGAACGAGTGGCGGGCGTTGAGCCAGCCATGGTCGGCATGGCCTCTTTCATCCGCTTTGTGCAATATTATATTTGCCATAAAAATAAGTTTTCTAATTTACGTGTACATACATGTATTACAAAGTTTGTGCCAGTAGCAGGCTACTAATAGTAGTGTAAAATAAACGGACAATTTGGCAGCTTCAATTGCCGCTGACTACACATTCTAATTAACGATTCATTATTAACAAGCTGGTTGTCGAAATCGTTCTTTCTATTTTACTGATTGTCTTGCAGCGGCAGACTGCGAGTTCCCGAATTTATACATAAAATTGTTACCTTTGAACAATACAAGACTACAGATATGAATAATGGATTTTTTCATACTCCTCTTACCAATATGCAGGCTGAGTTGCTAAAACTTTTTCCTGCTGATATTCCTGAAACGCATCTAAAAGAATTAAAAGAATTAATTGCAGCGTTTCTTCTTGAAAAAGCAAGAGATAAAGCCGATGCCATATGGGCCGCAAAAGGCTATTCTGATGAAATTGTTTTAAAGCTTCTGAACAAAAAATAATGCTTCCTCTTAAAATTGTTCTGGATACCAATTGCCTGCTTCAATCTGTATCGCGAAGATCACTTTATTCAATTGTTATTGATAAGTTGCAGAAAGGTGCCTATGAGTTATACCTAACCAATGAAATTCAACTTGAATATGAAGAAAAAATTACAGACATTTTTTCAAAGGAAACAGCTGAGTTAGTTTTAGGAGCATTTGCCCTCATGCAAAATGTAAAGAAAACAGAGGTTTATTTTAAGCTTAACCTTATCTCTGCAGACGATGATGATAATAAATTTGTCGATTGCGCATTTGCATGCAATGTGCATTTTTTAGTTACAAATGACAAGCACTATAACATATTGAAATCAGTCAAATTTCCAGCTATATCAGTAATAAACTTAGATAAATTCGCAGAGCTTATAAAAGAAATATAATCTGATGCTTGGTTTTAGAAATAACTATTATCGTTAAGAAAGTTCGCTCCTCGTTCTATAACATCCGGCCACTACTTCCCTGAAATGCAATATTTTTGCACCCATGTTGTCAAAAGCGCAAAATAAATACATCAGGTCACTGGCATTGCAGAAAAACCGTAATGAGCATAACGTATTTATAGCGGAAGGGGCGAAGATAGCGGGGGAATGGCTGCACAGCACCCAAAAAATACAATACATCACTGCCACCAAAGAGTGGATGGCCGCCAACCTTTCCCTCGTTGCCGCGCACCCCGAAGCGGAGGCGCACATCGTAACCCAGGCAGAACTGGAAACGCTTTCCATTCAGCAAACCCCGAACCAGGTGATACTGGCGGTACATCGCCCGCCCGCATTAACCGTGTCTGCGGTTGACCACTGGTGCATTGCGCTAGATACCCTGCAAGACCCCGGCAACATGGGCACCATCATCCGCATAGCAGACTGGTTTGGCATTAAATATATTGCGTGCTCCCCCGGTTGTGTTGATGTTTACAACCCCAAGGTAGTGCAGGCCGCAATGGGCGGACACCTGCGGGTGAATATATTTGAAACCGACCTGGCAGCTTTCGTAAGGGGCGCCTCCATGCCCCTCATTGCGGCCACGCTCGGCGGTGAAAGTATCTACAGCATCACCAGGCCAAAAGCGGGCATACTGGTAATAGGCAATGAGTCAAAAGGAATAACGCCTGAAATACAGCAGCTGGCTACAACAAGGGTGACCATACCACGTGTTGGCGGTGCCGAATCGCTCAATGCGGGCGTATCAGCCGGCATTTTATGCGCATTGCTCACCCAAAGCTGATTTTTTCAGCTCTTTAATAAAATTTGGCACGGGAATTGGAGTAGTATTTCCACAATCAACCATTAATAACCGCGCGTTGTCCGTTACACCGCCCGGTGAAATACAATTCATATCCGCTCCAATATGAAAACGATAGCAGCAATACTTGGCATCCTGTTTACAAATATTATTTCCTCATCAGCCCAATCTATGCTTAAGGTTGCCCTGACCGACAGGACACCCGTAACCATATCAGTTGATGGCCGGTACTTTAATAAACGGGGTGAAACAGTAACCGTGGGCGACCTGCCACAGGGCCGCCATTACCTTAAAATATTTGTTGCTAACCAGGACCGCAGAGGCAATACCGTAGAGCGTACTGTCTATGAAGGCAGAATAAAAACCTACCGCGGCCAGCTCACCACTATCGTCGCGGATACTTATAACGGCACTACTGTAACCACCGATGACGACATACAGCCAACCGCGTATACTCAGGTGGAACAGGGCTATAACAACCGCAACCTGAACAACTATGACCAGCGGCAAAATGATACCAGTGGCGGTAATAACAGCGGCAACCAGAATAACGACGACTACAACGCCCAGGGAAGTAATAACCAATACAACAATGCCCCGGCTCAAGATAGCTTCTTCACTCCGCCGCTGCCCGATGGCATGCCTTTAGCCTCACCCGTTACTCCAGAGGAGGAAGAGCCAAAGGCAAAAAAAGCAACACCCACCACCAAGCCTGATAAGCTGAAGAAAAAGGTAACAGCTCTGAAAACGGATACTGACAAGTTCAATACCCTGAAAGAAGAGCTAAAAAACCAAAAGCTGACCACAGCCCGCGTATGCACCATTATGGAGTGGCTCACTTTTGAAAGCTCAAAGGTCGATTTTGCTCAGTGGGCCTACCCCAACATCACCGACCAGAAAAACTTTAGCAAGGTAAAAGATAAACTTCCCTCCAAAAGCTACAAGACTGAAATAGACAAATTTATAAAGCAACACAAATAATTTTCTCAAACACACACAATCAAACAAATGAAAAAGCAAATTTCAACTGCGCTCATCGCGGTATTGGCTACGCTTGGCACATTAGGCGTATTTTCTTTCAAACCGGCGCCTGATAATGGCCCTGTGACTCCTGTCATTTACCAGTACAAACAAATTACCGCCGTAGAATCAATAGTACCCGGCGGCGCGGGCCGCTCCCGCATACTCACTACTGATGATAGCGGGCAGATGATAGAAAAAGACCTCAAAAACTTCTACAGCCTGGTAGGCATCAACTTTGACAATATATCTAATAACGACCGCGCCATTGTTGACCGCATTAACTACTACAGTGAGCAGGGCTGGGAACTGACACAGGTAGTAACCAGCGGTAACCAGCAAATGTCAAACGGCAACAGCTCCGGCGGCATATTCATTACCCGCTATATTTTCAGGAAGGCGAAGTAAGTGACCGATTACGTTGTAGGCAACATTAACCAATATAAACAGAAACTACCGCACCTCCCCTGGTGCGGTAGTTTCTGTTTATTTGACAATTTCTATTTAGGTATTGAAATAAAGCAGGCATCTGTTTCATAAAAAATCCATAATTTTAAACAAAAAATAGCACTATGAAATCCACTTTCTGGCACCAAATACTGACTTATTTTTATATCCGCAAGCGCAACCCCAATGACCCGCGAGACATCAATACCACGCTCATGCACGGCATGAACCGCATCTCGTTGTTCGTGTTTCTGGTGGGTATAGTGGTTATGTTGTTCCGTATTTTCAGCAGAGGGCATTAATTATTTCCCGGGCTGCAAGCCTTGATGCTGGTCGCTCGCCCAGCATCCGCCACAGACTGGCATAGCTGGCCTTCAGCCGTTGGCGGCAAGTGTTGTCATGCAGCAGCAGTTCCAGCTCCGCTTTCAGGTTCGTTTCAGTCAGCTCCCCCTGTATCAGCTCCTTTATTACCGGCGCGTCCATTATCAGGTTTACGAGCGAAATGTATTTTATACTCACCAGTTTCTTTGCCAGCCAGTAAGATATGGGGTTTCCGCGGTAGCAAACCACCTCGGGCACCCCGAAGAGTGCCGTTTCCAATGTAGCGGTACCACTTGTTACCAGTGCGGCGGTGGCCTGCTTCAGCAGGTTGTAGGTGTCACCTTTTACCATGGTTACCTGTGCGCCCTGCATCAGCCCCGTATACAGGCTTTCAGGCAAAGAAGACGCCTGCGCTATCACAAATTCATAAGCGGGAAAGTGTTTTATCATCTGCAGCATTACCGGCAGCTTTGCCTTTATCTCCTGCGCGCGGCTACCCGGTAGCAGGGCTATCACTGGCCTTTTAGCTATTGGCCTGGCCGGTATCAGCTGTTCGGCCGCCACAACATCAGTAAGCGGGTGGCCTACATAAGTTACGCTATAATTCCACTTTTCATAAAATTCCTCCTCAAACGGCAGTATCACCAGCATCTTATCCACATCACGCTTTATCTTTATTACCCGCTTCTCCTTCCATGCCCATACCTGGGGCGATATGTAGTATATTACCTTTATGTTTTGTTGCCTGGCCCACTCCGCTATGCGCAGGTTGAAACCAGGATAGTCAATCAGCACCAGGCAGTCAGGCATGTATTGCAATATATCCTGTTTACAAAAACTAATATTTTTAAGTATAGCCGGCAGATGTTTAATCACCTCTACAAAACCCATAAAGGCCAGCTTGCGGTAGTGCTTTACCAATACAGCACCGGCGGCCTCCATTTTGTCGCCACCCCAGCAGCGCACGTCAGCCCGCTCGTCTTGCAGGTGCAGTTCTTTTATCAGGTTGCTGCCATGCAGGTCGCCGCTGGCCTCACCTGCTATTATATAATAGCGCACAGCCTACCAAACGTATTTTACCAGTACTATAAATACCACATAAAGCATAGTGGCTATAAATATGCCACGCGCGGCATAGTCATACCGGCGGCTCGTTAAGAAAACGAAAGGAGCCAGGTTAGCCAGCAGGCTCAGTGAGAATACTTTGCCGGCAAGATCATGGCTTTTCATTACCGAATGCACAAAACCAGGTATACCTTCATGGTGCCCCCAGATGAAATACATAACCACAAGCCCCATCAGGGGCGTGACCAAACCAATTAAAAAACCGGTAACCGGCGCATTCAGCCTCATAATTTTAAAATATGCCGCAATATACAACCTTGACTATTTACTGCGGTTAAAAGAATAAGTTTTTAACGTAATGGCATATGCAACACTACTTTGGCACGTGTTTTGTTTTAAAGTCTCTAAAATTATCAGTAAACCATTAAAATTACTATTTTTACACACTCACAAATCTATTTATGAAAAGGAAATTGTTACTATTGTTTATTGCAGCGGCAGCGCCGCTGTTGTCAATGGCACAAGGCTGCATAACCGTTTTTTCGGAAGATGGCGACAGGTTCTACCTCGTGCTTAATGGTGTAAAACAAAACCCAACCCCGCAAACTAATGTTAGGGTTGATGGCCTCACCAATGACTACTATGCAGCTAAAATTTTGTTTGATGACAACACCAAGCAGGAAATAGCCAGCAGAATACCAGTAAAAGACCCTGCGTCAAACGATTTCGCTGAGGTAACCTACAAAATAAAACATACAAATAAGGGCGAACTTAAATTAAGATATTTCAGCGCCACACCTGTACCGCCTAACTACAACCCGCCACCTGATATGTATTATATACATTTCGGCGCAACGGCACCAGTGTCATCCGGCACCACAGTTACGCATGTGTCACAAACAACTACTACAAGTGCAGCGCCTAATAATGCTTCATTAAACATAGGTGCAGGAGGGGTAAATATGAATATCAATGTATCAGACCCGGCTAACGGCGGTGGGCTAAACATGAATGTGAATATGGGCGCTGACCCTAACATGAATATGAACACAAACGTAAGCCAGACAACCACCACTACAAGCTATACCTCCACTTCAACATCATCAGGCGGTAATTATGATGCCCCACCGGCACAGGCACGCTCAGCAGCCTGCAACTACCCAATGGATGGCAATAGCTTCAACTCTGCGAAGCAAACCATTAAAAATGCAAGTTTTGAAGAAACCAAGCTCTCCACCGCAAAAAGCATACTTGCCTCCAACTGTGTATCAACAGACCAGGTAGTAGCCATTTGTAACCTGTTTGGGTACGAGCAGAGCAAACTCGATTTCGCTAAATTTGCTTATTCAAAAACAACAGATAAGGGAAACTATTTTAAAATCTCTAACGTGTTTTCATTTGATGCCAGCAAAACCGAACTCAGTGAATTCATCAGCCAGTAGTTAAAAATAATTTGTAAAAGGTAAAACGGGCAGGCTTTTCAGCCTGCCCTTACTTTTATTAATTAAATCTACATTCGCAAAAGCGTTAAGAAAAATTAAAAAATTGAAGTAATTTTGACCCGTGCCCATTAAATATTTAATAATCGCCACTCCCGTAGCAGGTGAAGTTGAAAACTATTGTAGATGAGTTCAGAGCACAAGAAAAAAATAGTATTGCTTACGCTGGTACACCCTGATTTCCTGCCGCCAGTTTACGCTTGTGCGCAAACACTACGTGATTTAAACTATGATGTGCATGTGCTCACCTTTGATTCATACGTGCCGGCTGATGTTGAAATCGGGAACAATATCAAAATTGAAGCATTAGGCCAACACCACAACGTTCCTTTTTTTAAAAGACTGAAACTGCGCAGGAAATTCGCAGCAAGAGCGAAGGAAATAGTAAAAGACCATACAACAGCCATTATTTCTTTCTGTCCTTTTTCTTTTATATCAGGCCTTAAATTCAAACCACAAATCCCTGTAGTATACTTTGCGCTGGAGATAGCTGATTTTAACATTAACTCTTTGCTTCGTTCCCCCCTTAGCAATATCAATAATTTCATTGCTATGCACCGGATGCAAGAAGCTGATTTGGTTGCTACTCCATCAGTGCAGCGCTCAGCATGGCTCGCAGGCCGCTGCCATCTTAAAATTCTGCCGGAAACAATATTCAATACATCCTATTCGTCAGGTGCTCAAAACCCCCTATCTGATGAAATATTCAAAAACATCATACCTCAGCACTTCCAGGGAAAAAAAATAATACTCTATACCGGAGCCGCGAATGAAAGGCTGTGTGTATTTGAGCTGGTAAAAGCGTTTGAAATGCTTAATGACCAAAAATGCGCTCTTATAGTTACCGGCATGAGAGACAATAAGTACTGCAATGAGATAAAATCTTTTGTAAACGGTGCCCGGAATAAAACTAATATTTTGTTGTTGCCGTATGTAACAAGAGAAGAAATGCTTTCACTACAAGCTAACGCTGACATCGGGGCGTGCCTTGGCCGTGAATACAACGAGGTCATCGCATCAAAAATGATTGCGCCAAATAAAGTGGGTGAATACCTGAATAAAGGACTCTTTATATTAGGAACGAAATGTGAATACATGAATATGTTCGAACTTAGGGGTGTCGCCGCTCTTGCTGTCTCCCCCGAACCTGAAGCGGTTTGCCTGTCTTTGAAAACCGCGTTAAATGTAGTGTACGCAGGTAACTATAAGCAAACTATCAGTAGCTTTGTACAGGAATATTTTTGCATGCAGAAACAGGCAGCTCCTATTGTGAATTTTTTATCAAATATTAAATAGCATATAAACTAAATTTAGTTTTTACAACAACCTTATGTGTGGAGTAGCCGGATACGTAGGAAAAAATGAGAATGAAGGCGCAAGCTTCGCTCAACGGGCCGTCCCTTTGCTCAGGCACAGGGGGCCTGATGATTCTGGTGTATTTCAAACTACCGGAAGCACTCTAATACACCTCAGATTATCTATTCTTGAGTTATCCGTTCTCGGCCATCAGCCAATGCTATCTTCGTGTGGCAGATACCATATAGTTTTTAATGGCGAAATATACAACCACCTTGACCTTAGAAAAAGATTTTTAAGTAAACACGTCTTCCGCGGCCACTCTGATACAGAAACCATTATTGAGCTTTTCAGCGTAATGCAAGAAAAAATGCTCACACAGATGACCGGAATGTGGGCAATATTGATTTGGGACGAGCAACAAAAAAAATTATTCGTCAGCAGAGACAGATATGGCCAAAAACCACTGTATACAAGGCGGATAAATAATGCCTGGTACCTGAGCAGTGAAATAAAACCCCTGATATTTAACGGAGAGAAAGTGCCCGCCAATAATACCGCGCTTGCCGAGTATATTGCATTAGGCAACTATGGCCATTTGGGTGAGCACACCTTCTTTAAATATATAAAACATTTTCCGCAGGGGCACTACGCCTGGGTAACCGATGCCGATGATACTATAAAGGCGATACCATACTGGTTGTTGCCTGACGTAAAAACAGCTGATAAAATACCTTTTGACGCCGCAGCTAAAAAGAAACTTCATGATCTAATAGTGGATGCTGTTTTGTCACAAACAATGGCTGATGTGCCAATAGGGCTCACCCTTTCAGGTGGCATCGATTCCTCAATTATTGCTGGTATACTGTCCTCCTATTATGATAAGGATATACATATTTTTACCGCACAGTCGCCTAACAGCAAGTATGATGAAACGCGCTATGTAGACGCGGTAATAAAGAAATGGAATAACCCACGCTTTATAGTCCATAACAGAAATTTGAATACCCTCTCCATTAAGAATGAGTTACTAAAATATATTAAAATTCAGGAAGAACCCTTTGGCGATCCCTCCATCATAGCCCACGGCTTTTTAATGAAAATGGCTGCTGACGCTGGTATTAAGGTAATTCTTAACGGACAGGGTGCTGATGAAATTTTCTTTGGTTACAATAATCTTTCTCAGGCTATTTTACCCCACCAGTTTAAATCATTTCAGTTCAGTAGCTTCTTTAATAACCTCAAGGCCATGAACCTTGGCCGCAATTACATGCTGCGCGCTTTACTTCAGTCTGTTCTGCCTGACTTTGAATATAAACTGAGGGGAACATCAAGAATTAAAAAAAGAGCTAACATACTGCCTGAGTTTCTTACCGGTATAGATGACAGCACCATTAAGATGTTCAGCTATAAAAATATCTACAATGTATGGTTCGAGTCTCTATACGGCATTCAGCTCCCACACCTTGTACAATATGACGACCGTAACGGCATGGCCAGCAGCATAGAAGGCAGAATGCCATTTCTTGACCATCGCATAGCTGACTTTGTAGCAACTATCCGGCCTGAAGAGTTTTTAAAAAACGGGTTAAGAAAGTTCATTTTGAGAGAAGCCTGCAGGCAGTACATGCCAGAAGAAGTGTATAACCGAACCGATAAAATTGGCTTTTATACACCCCTCGCTGATGCCCTTAAAACTGATAAAAATTGGGTTTTAAACCATTATAAAAATGTAAATTTTATTAAACCTGAATTTAAACAATACCTTACAGACTGCCTTTCCTCCGGAAAACTGACCACGCCTGACGCCTTACATATCTGGAGGCAGCTTTCCGTATCCTTGTGGATGAAAGAATTTAATATACAGTAGTACATTGTACTAATACAGTATATTTGTCTCGCATTTAAAGGCGCAATGTTATTTCGGCATAAAAACTAATAATGATTCTACACATATTATTTGTTATTATATACTTATCCTTAGCCAGTGTTTTTAAGGCTGATCCTTCAGCATTAAACATTGCGCTAATTGTGCAATCATTTCTTTCTCTTTTAGTCAGCTTTAATAAAGGAGTGCGGTTTGTCACCCCTTTAAATGTATTTTATTTCAGTGCAATAATTATATCTATAGGAAATATTATCGGCCAGACAAATGGGCTTGGCGATAATAACATCAATTCATATATGATTCCCGCACACATCCCTGATGCCACTCTCATTTGGTGTATAGGGGCTTGCTCTATTTTTATGGGGTACATGTTTTTTAGTGAGAAAAACTATTTCCCGTCAGTCAGACTCGATATCTCCGCCAAATCCGCAAGAACACTCTTTACCTATCTGTTGGTATTAGCTATCTTCAGCCAGTCATTAAACACATTTTTATCATTTCTCGGCTCATTAACAAAGCTGCTTTATTTGCTTGGCGCAGTTGGTGTTATGTTTTACGCCCGACTTTGGGGGGCTACCAGCGACCGTAAATATGCTACCTACTGTTTGTTACTATTCGTCATAAATACCTTTTCTGCCCTCACTAATTCCTACCTCAGGGCAGAAATATTAATGCCTTCCGTAATCCTTTTTGCAGGTTATTTTGTGGGGAAGGGACACATAAGGGCTCTTTTTAGCTACAGAGTATTGCCGTTTGTCCTAATATTCGGCGCATTTATAATGGCCTTCAGCACATTAGGTAAGTACAGATCTAACTTCGGAGCAGTTTTTGCACAGGAGTTATTCACTGAATCCAAAGACGAAAGTGAAGACTTGTACGACACCGAAGAAGACAAAGAGGGAAGTTTCCTTGAACGTTCTGCCGTTATTGCACAGCTCAGTAATGTTGTAAAGCTTACTGTTGATAATGGCTTCTATGATGGTGTGGTTTCCGCACCGGTTGTGGCCGCACTTATCCCCCGCTTCCTGTGGCCTGAAAAGCCACTCGTACAGGTCGGCCAATGGTTCGCCGTTGAAATAGGTACCGCGTTCTATACTGATGGGCATGCCAATAACTCAATCAATATGACCATCCCGGGACAGTGCTATCTCGATTTCGGCTGGCTCGGTGTAGTCATTGGGTGCTTCCTTTTTGGCGGGTTTGTTTCCGTAATGTGGAACTCCATCGAATTTTACAGCTCGCCTTACAATATTATTGGTATCTTGTTCGGCGGGTACATATTGCTGGTTTCTTACGGCATTGGCGCTGATCTGCAACTGGTAGTAACCTACATCTCAACATATCTGATGTTATTTGCAATCAAAAAATTAATAACATTATACTTTACATAATTTAATATGAGAATCTTGTGCATCGGGCCCATGTGGAGGGGTAGTAATGCGGGTGGCCTGTTCAGGGCTTTCAGCAGGGAAGGCTGTCCTATTGATGTAGCCGATGAGTTTTACTACGTAAGCCTGCGCAGCGAAAACCGCAACCTTAAAATTGCAGAGCGAATACTCAGACCAATGCAGGAGACCGAATTTAACAACAGTATTAAAAAGCAAATAGATATTCTCAGCCCCGAAATTGTTTTTGTATTCAAAGGCACTTTTGTAAGGCCGGAAACTCTACACTACGCCAGGGCCAAAGGCTGCAAACTCGCCCTCTTCTACCCTGATGTGAGTGTAACCGCGCACGGTAAAAACATACCTGGCTGCATACCTGTTTATGATCATATCTTCACCACCAAAACGTTTGGCATCAAAGATATGTATGATAAATATGGTGTTAAAAGTGTAACATTTATACCACATGGCTTTGACCCCGACATACACAGGCCGCTAAAGGTGAGCGAAAGAGACAGAAAAGCTTTTGGCTGCGATGTTTCCTATATTGCCGTATGGTCACCAAAAAAAGAAAAATATCTGGCGCACCTTAAAGAAACCCTCCCCGGCATTAACCTCAAAGTATGGGGCGGCCAGTGGGAAAAAGCAACAAGCCCTGCCCTGAAATCATCACTGATGGGGGTGCCTGTTACCGGTGATCTTTATGCAATGGCCATTCAGTGCTCCACTATCAATCTTGGCATACTTAATGAGCGCGTTACCGGGGCCTCATCAGGAGACCTAATCACCTCCCGCACATTTCATATACCGGGTGCACAGGGCTTTATGCTCCATGAGCGCAATGAGGAGTCTGTTCTGTATTACAAAGAAAATGAGGAAGCCGGTTTTTTTGACGGCCCTGAAGAGATGGCAGCACAGGTAAAAAGATTTCTGGCTGATGACACACTCAGGGAGCGCATCCGCATAGCCGGCCATAAACGTGCGCTGGCTGACCACTCGCTCAATGTAAGGGCACGGATAATACTCGGAACGCTCAGCGGGCTCTAATCATATTTGCCTCGGTTTATACCTAAGGTAACAGCTTCCGCTTACCCGCGGCCGCTGACTATGTCTATAAGCATAGCCTTAGCCCGCTCATTGTCAGGGTGCTTGTTCAGCAGATGGCGGAGGCACTTTTCAGCGTCATCAGGCCGTTTATTGGTGTGGTACCACACCGCAAGATTCACCAGGTTTTGCTCGTAGTCAGGGTCAGCCTGCCGGGCCGCCAGCAGGTGGTTATAGGCCATAGTATTATTGCCCTGCTGCATATATATATAGCCCAGGTTGGTATTCGCGCTCACATGGGCAGCATTTTCACTTACTATAAAGCTAAATACTTTCAACGCCTCGCCGGTTTTGCCAAGTGACATCAGGCATATCCCATACTTATTCTGGAAGTCAAGCGAATAAGGCCATACTTCCGTAGCGCGCTTATACCACGGCAGCGCGTCACCGGCCTTCTGCAACTGGTACAGTGCCTCGCCTATCCGGTAGGCGGCCCAGGCGTCATTCATGCTACCGGGCTTCAGGGCTGCTCCGTACTCAGCCACCTTGCCAAAGTCTTGCAGCAAAAAATAAGCCCTTATATAATCCCTGTTTTGTTTAGCGCCTGCCTCCACGGCCTGCTGCCTGCCCAGGTACTGCAGCGCTGAGTCAAGTAATCCTTTAGACTGTGTATAGCGCTCATAAAACTCCATAAACCCCCTCGCGGTCGTTATAGCGTCTGCCCTGTCATTATTAAAGCATTTCAGCCCAAGAAATGCGGTGATCTCTTTCTTAAGAGTATCTTGCCCTGGCCGCCTGCGTATATAATGGTCAGTAACCGCCACATGCGGTATATCTATACTGCCATTATGAGGCATGTGGCAGGTAACACAGTCATCGTTCTTCGAGGCTCGCACCTGCGCTTTTTCACTACAGCCGTGCTGCCCGGCAGCGGCACCGTGGCACCCGTTGCAAGCTGTTATATACTGGCTGCGGGGGGTAAACTTCACGCTTACATGCGGGTTGTGGCAGTTAATGCAACTCAGCTTACCAGACTACACATAGCAGTCACTCTTCTTCATCCGCTCCACATGTGAGGCCATTATCATTTTGTCTTGCGCACCCTCATACTGCGGCATAAATACATTCATCACCTCTGATAGTTTCATGCCGGGGTGGAAGTCATAAAACGTTTTCCCGTCATTCAGCACCGCTATACCCTGCAGGTGGCACCGCTGGCACACATTATTTTGCAACTCGGTCGGCAGCCGCCTCGGGTTAACTATAGAATAGTCAGGCCCTTTTGATGTATCAATTATAGTACCTGCCATTTTCTCTTGCACGTGCATACTGCCCGGCCCATGGCAGCGCTCGCAGTCAATACCCCGCTGTATGCCATTATATTTATTCTCACTACCTGCCACAAAATCAGGGTAACCGTTGTGGCAGCTCATGCACTCCAGTTGTATCAGCCTGCTGAAGCGGCTGCTGGTTCCTTTCTCAAAACCCGGAGCCATATCCCACTTGTGCTTCTGGGTATAAAAAGTAATAGGTGCCTGGTACAGGTAACCATTACTGCTAAAAATGTGTGAGTTGGTATGCTGCCCTGAACCTATTACGTAGTCTACCTTTTGCACCCTGCGGTGTACAGTATCCTGCCCCAGCAGCCGGTACTCCATTATATAAAAGGAATCATGGCTCCAGTAGGGTTTGTAATAATAATCAAGCGCGGTATCATAAACCAGCGCGTGGGCCGGTGAAAAATCAGCGGCTGACTTTTCCTTGGTCGCCACACCAAATGACTGCCCCATTCCCGTTTGTATAAATGTCTTATATACTTCATCATGGCAGCCCCGGCAGGCCTGCATACCCACATAGTGCGCCGCCGAATCATATACATTTCTCCAGGGCGAGGAAGGCTGCTCCTCAGTTTCAGCAGCCTTTTGCGTAGTGCAGAAAAAGCCCGGCAGGGAAAGGCCCGCAAGCATTGCCAGCAGCAAAATACTTTTTATTAGTCGCGATCCCATAACTCAAAATTAACGCAATATACCCGCCGCACAAAAAAACATAAGACACTACTTTTCAGGCGAAATTTCTGCGGCCATATCATGCTTATGAAACTACAAAAAGAATTTGTATACTATATTATTAACTAACAGTTAGCACAATAAAAAAAATAATGCCTTGTATGCATTTTTTAAAACTAAGTATTATATTTGTCGCACAAACTAAAAAATTATGAAAAAATTATTCGTATTTGCTGTTGTAGCAGTACCTAAGTTCAACCTTTACATCTTGTAAAAAAGATTATACCTGTACTTGCACCATTAAACAATCAGGGCAACAAGATGTGACATTGCCTTTACAACTAAAAGATGTGACCAAGAGTGATGCAAAAAAAGCATGTGACGCCAACGTTTCCACCTACGGTGCACAGTATGGCAGCGGTGTGTCCGTTAGCTGTGGCTTATAAAGAAATGGTTATTGTATTTAAAAAGGGCATCATTCGTGGTGCCCTTTTTAGTAGCAACATTTAAGGTATTTTGAGCAGCATTTATATACCTCACCCCTTTTACCTGCGCCTATTATTAATACAATATCCTTATTTCCTTCCATTCATCTATTTTTGACCAAAATTTAATTGATGCTGGTCTCCGTAATTATCGTTAATTACAACACATTTAATATTACCTGTGCTGCTATCGAAAGCACTATAAAGCATACCCACAACGTACCCTACGAAATAATACTGGTAGATAACGCCTCACCAACTGACAAACCCGATGACTTTCTAATAGAGTTCCCCTCTATAACCCTTATTAAAAGCAAAGAAAACGGGGGCTTCGCCAAAGGCAACAACATAGGTATTAGAGCCGCCAAGGGCGATATTATTCTGCTGCTCAACTCTGACACCATACTCACTGAAGACAGCATTAGTACGGCCGCCCACAAACTGCGCCAAATGCCTGATGTAAGCGCAATTGGTGTACGGCTGGTGTACACTGACGGTAAACTACAACAAACCGCACGCGCCTTCAGAAGCGTAAAAAATGAAGTGCTTGATCTTTTCCGCCCGCTGCTGATGCTGATGCCTTATAAAAAAAGGGTGTCACTCATGTATAACCAGTACTTCCATGGAGACTACAATACCTATTGCGATTGGGTGATAGGCGCATTTATGATGTTCAATACGACCCTGCTGCACCAGCTGCCGGAGCAGAAACTCGACGAGCGATTTTTTATGTATGGTGAAGATCAGCTGTGGTGTTACCAGTTTTATGAACTCGGCTACCGCTGCTACTACCTGGCTGATACCACAGTGATACACATCAATAACGCCAGCACCGAACTTTCAAAGCAACTCAAACTCCTCAAAAAATTCCTGGAGCTGGAGCTGAAAATAATGGAGTACCGCACCGGGAAAAACTTTAATTACTATATATTCAGTGCCATCCTCACCATAAAAGAAATGATAAGGTATTACATAAAGGTGGCCGTTTTTAAACTATTCAGGCACAAAATGAGGTAACACCGCGCCACTTCCGGCAAATGCCGGGCGTGCAAGGTGTACTATATCTGTATATTCTGTAAATTACACCTCAAACCCGGGTATCTATGACAACGCTGCTCTTAACAGGTATGGCCAGCCGCGAATGGCTTTCTTTCTTAGTCATTGTCGGCACCCTCGCCGCCATAGCGCAGGTAAGCGACTGGGTCTATAAATCAATAAAAAAATACCAGCAGCGCCGCCTGCGCAGGCTACCCGGCAGCCTGTTCCACGAAGCTGAAAAGAACGATCCGCTGAGCAGGTTTTCGCATAATTAGGAGGGGGAGTGAATCATTAGTATGTATTTGCGGCTATAACCTTAACAATGCACGTAAACAATGTGTTTATGGTTGTAGTTCAGGCACCACCCACGGCTTGAGGGTGAGCCCGTGAAGGAAAAAATAAGAACAACTAATTTAAAATAAATACAATAAAAATTTGCTTGGTGCAAAGTGCTAATCGCCTGACTGGAACTAAAGCTATAAGAAAAATATTGAAACAGTAGAGTGATCATCTTATCACTTCAAAGCGCGAAACAGAACAACGGCAACCTCGGTTCACAACCCGAAGGTCATAGGTTCGATCCCTGTGCTCGCTACTAAAGAGGGAACAAGCAAAATATTATTGCTGTTCCCTCTTTCTTTTTCCCCTGAAACCCTTTGCAGGCTT
>JACMPD010000245.1 GCA_014377675.1 Taibaiella sp. | reverse complement strand
TTGCGGCTGTTTACCTTTCAGGCTGCAAATTTAGGCTAAAATTTTTTATTACTTCTTTGGAGCGCCGGGCTAATTTTTTTTAGTGGAAAGCAGTTGTAACTGCTGAGATTTTAGGGAAGAGTTTGCTCAACATACGTTGGATTTGCTGGAAAGTCGCGACAGAAGTGAGGCGTTCAAGGTCATTGATAAAAAATGTCAAAGTATACACATTACCAGGTTGAAGATATGCAGTAGTTACTGCTATCATATTTGTCAGTGTACCAGAAAGGTAAGATAATCTTGTTGGAGAAAAAGGCAAATTCAAATCCATCGTAAGCAATCAAGAAAATTCCTGGCACCCTTTACACTATTTTCTGTCATGCCAAGTGTAATGCATTTTTGAAGCTCAGCGATTCCCTTTTCCTTTTCGTCCGAATAATAATAGGCATACCCGAGGTCAAAGTGCGCTCTCCCGGACGTACTGCTACTGTCTTTATCTAAATCAATAGCTTGCCGGAGGAATATTACGGCTGAGTCAAATTTTGATATCATTATGTACGCAAGGCCGGTTATTTCATAAGAGTTGGCATTTGCATTATTCTTGTCCATCATTTGCTTTGCGCCGCCAATCGCCTCCTCATAGTTCCGTTGCCCGAAAAGCACATAAAGGTCGTTGTTGCTCTGGCTGAATACAGGGAGGCTGTACGGCAATAAGGTAATACATATTGTAGAGTGAAATGTAGCTCAGGCAGGCAAAAGCGATTCGGCATATTTCGCAGGCATTATTAACTTTGCGGCATGGCTAAAGCAAAAAAGAAAAAATCCAGGTTACCAGTTATTGTATTTTTATCATTAGTTGCTTTGGGCGCTGTCTTCATGTTCCTGGTATTCGGGCCCAATGCAGGCAGGGACAGGTTTATATACATCAAAAACGGCAGCACATATGATCAGTTGCTGCAACATATAAAAGACAGCGGCTATGTACGTGATGCCGCCACTTTTAACCTTGTGGCGAAACAATGGCAGCTGCCAGACAACATACACCCCGGCAAGTACCAGGTAAAGCGCGGTATGAGCATTTTTTCACTGGTAAAGAAGTTGCGCTACGGGCGGCAGACACCGGTGAGAATTGTTATTAATAAGCTGCGCACCAAGGCCGACTTCATTGACCTACTGGCCAATAACCTGAATATAGACGGGGAACAGCTGGCTGATATGTTGCAGCAGCCGCAATACATGGCGGAGTTTGGCCTGGATACCAATACGGTGATGTGTGCGGTGATACCCGATACCTATGAGTTTTACTGGAATACCACATGTGATAAAGTGTTCAGGAAAATACAGAAAAATTATACCCGTTTCTGGACAGGGCACCGCATGGAGCAGGCTAAAAAACATGGGCTAACGCCAACCCAGGCCGCGATTGTAGCCTCAATAATAGAAGAGGAAACGAACAGAAGCGAGGACAAGCCCAAGATAGCCAGCGTATACCTGAACCGCATAGACAAGGGTATGAAACTACAGGCTGACCCAACAGTAAAATTCGCGATAGGAGATTTTACAATACGCCGGGTGACTGGCGTAATGCTTCGGACAGAGTCGCCCTACAATACATATTATGTTGCAGGGCTGCCGCCCGGGCCTATCTGTACTCCCTCGCCCGCTACAGTGGACGCGGTTTTGCAGGCGCCGAAAACAGATTACATTTATTTTTGCGCCAAAGCCGACCTCAGCGGTGCCTCAGTTTTCGCCGCCACGGGCGAGGAGCACATTAAGAACGCGCGGGCTTACCAGCAGGCATTAAACGCACGGGGCATTCATTAGCAATAGGTACTTATAAGATGTCGGTATTTCAGATTATATAACATCACATCCAATCTCAGCTACTTTTTTGTAATTGGCGGTAATACGCCATTGTAGCAGGCCACCGCCCTACGCCGGTTTTGCCTCGCTTGCCTCTTGGTTATTGCCCCGGAAACAATAAGACCAAAACCACCTGCGGCAATAGCACCACCTATAGCTGCACGCGTGCCATTGATACCTTGCGGTGAGAAGCCGCTCACAACGGTTGCAAAGCCACCTAATATACATGCAATACCACCTATCATTTTAGCGCCTCCAATACGGTCCTTGCTTTTGGAAAGTTTCAGATAGTCAAAAGGTGGAGTACCAGGCAAAATAACTTTAGAAAGCGGCTTATAGTCCAGCGGAATAAGAAAGTCATTTCCATTAGTAAAATATTCAAATGTTTTACTATGAGTGTGCTCAACCCCGGTACGCATGTCAGTCTTCACATATACCATATTAAGGCTGTAGACATTCAACTTGCCGGTATATTTTAAGGGAATTAAGTAGCCATTCGGGTTAGCAATATATTGAACCCGTCCATCACTACAGGCCCTTATTTTCTTTTGATTGTATGATTTTCCGTCGGCTATTATTTTGTTGGAAGTAGTTGTAAAAGTTTTTGGTTGTATGAGCGTTCCGTCTTTTAATTTTACATACGCCTTCGGGTTGGGATCGGGATCGTCACCCATTGTTATAGTAGGGTTTATTGTAGCGCAGGAAGAAATGAAAGCAAGGAGGAGGCCAAGAAGGTAAATATTTTTCATTATGAAATTTTGGCCGAAGATACTATCAACCGGATAAAAGTCAAAGCCATAGTATAAAAAAGACCCGCAACAATGAGCGGGCCCCTTTTATGTACTTACTAAGTTACTTAATTATGCTTCAGCATAAGCCTCTGTTGGTTCGCAGGTACAAACGAGGTTACGGTCACCGTAGGTATCATTTACACGGGCAACACTTGGCCAGAATTTGTTATTTCTCACATACTTCAGCGGGAAAGCTGCCTGCTGGCGGCTGTAGCTGTGGTTCCACTCATCAGCTGTAATCACAAACTGCGTGTGCGGCGCGTTTTTAAGTGCGTTGTCGGTTTTGTGGGAGAAACCTTCCTCAATAGCGCGGATCTCCTCACGGATACCCAGTAAGGCGTCGCAGAAACGATCCAGCTCGGCTTTATCTTCACTTTCAGTAGGCTCTATCATTATAGTACCTGCAACCGGGAAGCTCATGGTAGGCGCGTGGAAGCCATAGTCAATGAGGCGCTTGGCCACATCAACTGCTTCTATTTCAGCGCTTTTCTTGAACGGACGCAGGTCAACGATAAACTCGTGGGCGCAGGTACCGCCGGTGCCAGTGTACAATATATCAAAGTCATTCTGCAGGCGTGCACGCATGTAGTTGGCGTTAAGTATAGCGTATTCTGTTGCTTTACGAACCCCTTTTGAGCCCAGCATACGGATGTAAGCATAAGAAATGAGCAGAATGCTTGCGCTGCCATAAGGCGCCGCCGAAACTGCGTTGCAGCTAGCTTCGTTGCCGGCGGCTGAAGTAACGTGCCCAGGCAGGAAGGGAGCCAGGTGCTGACGAACGCATATCGGGCCCATGCCCGGTCCGCCACCGCCATGCGGTATAGCAAAAGTTTTGTGGAGGTTAAGGTGGCACACATCAGCCCCGATGAGGCCGGGAGCAGTAAGGCCAACCTGGGCGTTCATATTGGCACCATCCATGTATACCTGGCCGCCATAGCTGTGTATTAAAGCGGTAATGTCTTTTACAGTTTCTTCGTACACGCCATAAGTACTTGGGTAAGTTATCATGATGCCGGCAATGTTATCAGCGTGCTGCGCTGCCTTGGCCTTCAGGTCTTCAACATCAATATAACCATTTTCAAGCGCCTTCACCACTACCACTTTGTAGCCCACCATTACCGCCGAAGCAGGGTTGGTACCATGTGCTGAGATAGGAATAAGAATAACATTCCTGTGGCTGTCGCCGCGGCTGTTGTGATAGTTGCGGATAGTGAGTAAACCGGTATATTCGCCCTGTGCGCCACTGTTTGGCTGTAGGCTGCAGGCATCGAACGCAGTAATTTCACAAAGATATGCGGATAATTCGTCAGCCATTTGCTTATAACCGCCAGTCTGGTCTGCAGGCTGGAACGGGTGCATTTTGCTCCAGTTAGGCTGGCTGAGGGGCATCATTTCCGAAGCCGCGTTGAGCTTCATGGTGCAGGAGCCCAGAGATATCATGCTGGTATTGAGGCTAAGATCTTTGTTCTCCAGCAACTTTATGTAGCGCATCATCTGCGTTTCGCTGTGATGGCTGTTGAACACATGCTGCATCAGGAAGCTGCTGGTGCGGGTAAGCGACTCAGGGATGTGCTCCAGTATTGTGTCTTCATCAAGGCTGAGGGAAACAGGTTCGTTGTCAGCCGCGAAAACATGAAGAATGGCCAGCACATCTTGTGGGGTAGTCGTTTCATCAAGCGAAATTCCGATAGCGTTATTGCCGTGGTAACGGAAGTTGATGCCCGCGGCTTCTGCGGCCACGCGTATAGCATCCGCATCGCTGACAGTAACAGTAATGGTATCAAAGTAATTCCTGTTATCTACATGCAAGCCGGCAGCAACAAGTGTATCGCCGAGGGCCATTGTGAGTAACGCCACACGCTTGGCTATATTTTTCAGGCCTGTTGGGCCGTGGTAAACGGCATACATGGCGGCCATATTGGCCAGCAAAGCCTGTGCGGTGCAGATATTAGAGGTCGCTTTTTCTCTTTTAATGTGCTGCTCACGCGTCTGCAGGGCCATGCGTAATGCGCGGTTGCCCTGTGCATCAACGCTGATACCTATAATACGGCCAGGTATCTGCCTTTTAAAATCGTCTTTTGTAGCGAAGAAAGCTGCATGCGGGCCACCAAAACCCAGTGGTACGCCAAAACGCTGAGCGGTACCCAGGGCAACGTCAGCACCGAGCTCACCCGGAGGGGTAAGTAATGTAAGGGCAAGAAGGTCAGTAGCCATAGCCACATAACCACCGGCTTCATGCATAGTGGCTATAAAGCCGCGGTAGTCTTCAACGCTTCCTTTATTGTTAGGGTACTGTACTAAAGCACCGAAGTAAGTAACATCAACATCGGCGATGCGATAATCACCAAAAACGACATCGATACCAAGTGGAGTGGCGCGGGTAACCACCACGTCTTTAGTCTGCGGAAACACATCATGATCCACAAAAAACTTAGGACGCTCTGGGTTCTTATCGTCTTTGTTGAGTATATGAAAGAACATAGCCATCGCTTCAGCGGCAGCAGTAGCCTCATCAAGCAAAGAAGCATTGGTGAGTGGAAGGCCTGTAAGGTCACATACCATTGTCTGGTAGTTGAGGAGGCTTTCCAGGCGGCCTTGTGCTATTTCAGCCTGGTATGGCGTGTACTGAGTGTACCAACCGGGGTTTTCAAAAATGTTGCGCAAAATGACGCTAGGTGTGTGGGTATCGTAATAGCCCTGGCCAATGTAGTTTTTGCAAACTTTGTTATTTAAAGATAATACTTTCAATTTAGCGAGATATTCAGCTTCGCTTTGTGCCTCAGGGATACGGAGCTGATGATCCATACGGATAGCAGCGGGTACTGTACGGCCTATCAGCTCGTCCATGCTATCGACACCAATGGTGGCGAGCATTTCTTTGGTCTCTTCCTCATCAGGCCCTATGTGGCGCCCTGTGAACTCTTCGTTCTGAACAAAAAATAAATTCATATACCTACAGTTAGTTGAAATCCGTTGCTTACTGAAAAAAGAAAAATATAAACAGAATGCAAAGTTAACGGGATACTCTGTAATTGCAAAAACAGGTTTTATATATACAAATCTAAACCGCATTACCCTGGTATCTACAGGTATGCCACACCGCAAAAGTGTGCCACACCTGCAAAGTGAATACAAGTTGCAACCTTGCCAGAACATT
The DNA here is from genome assembly GCA_014377675.1 of Taibaiella sp. Classification (GTDB taxonomy): domain Bacteria; phylum Bacteroidota; class Bacteroidia; order Chitinophagales; family Chitinophagaceae; genus Flavipsychrobacter. The sequence goes on along the minus strand of JACMPD010000245.1, from coordinate 1,268 downwards.
TAAAAAAATCCCCCTGCTGACAGCGAGGGGATTATGAAACTATATTAATTTACTTTTTATGTTGCGGTGCGGGCGGAGAAGGGTGATTGGGATCTTCGATGGCCTCCCCTGTAAAATGGATGACATATCTCTTATCCGGGCCGGCGTTTTTGGCGTTGGAAAGGACGGAAACATCTTTCAAAAATATACCATGTTGCTCGGCTGTCCTTAAACCAACTTCAATATGGCCTTTCTTACCCGGCAGTATCGGTTGTTTATCAAACTTAACATCCGTGCAACCACAGGAAGGGTTCGCATCATTGATGATGAGTGGTTCATTGCCTGTATTGGTGAATTCGAATTTATGGTGCACAATGGGCCCTTTTTTCACCTTACCAAAATCATGGGTATCCCCACCTGTAAACTTAAGTGCGGGGCCTTTGGTTTTTCCGGCGGTTTGTGCCAGCGCCGCGGGAGCATAGGCCGCGAGTAAACAAAAGGAAGCAAGAATTATTTTTTTCATAAACTATCAGGAATTTTTAATGCAAAAGTAAAAAAAGATAAAGGCGGGAAGATTATTTTTCCACTGACTCGCCTTTGAGGTATATGGTGTATCTTTTTTCCCCGTTAGGCACATATGCATTAGAACGGATATACACGCTTTTGTTGAATACGCCGCTGAGCTCTGATGTTTTAACGCCAAGAGTTATGTGTCCCTTCTGGCCCGGGAGTATGGGCTGCTTGTCCCAGTCCACCTTTGTGCAACTGCAAGACGGGGTTACATCCTGCACAATGAGGGGTTCCTTTCCTGTATTTACAAATTCGAAAGTATGCTCGGCAACCGGGCCCTTTTTCACTTTACCAAAATCATGGGTTTCGCCATCACTGAATTTAAACTGCGGCGATGTACCAGCCGTTTTTGCCTGTGCGAATACATTACCGCTGAAACCTGCCAACATGCAAAAAAACGCGAACATTACACTCTTCATAAAATAGTTGTTTGAGATTTAAGACCGGAAAATTAATAAGCCGGTTTGAAAAAATTTGTTAATACACTGAGTAAATATCAAATGCTGTGCCACAAATTTAAAGCAAATTTTGTGCGGAATATTATTAAAGACATTGAACAACCATAAATCCACAACAAGAAAGGAGCAGTTTTTGGCTGCTCCTTTGTATTGAATATAACTTATACAAAAATTTCACTTGCGTTTTTTAATTAATTCTCCTGCTGATCTAATTTAATTTTCGCCAGGGACGCGCTGAAATCAGTGTAAAACTTATCAGTA
>JACMPD010000244.1 GCA_014377675.1 Taibaiella sp. | reverse complement strand
CGGTGTTGTTGCGGCGTGTATTTTCTTATGAACACTTGTTGAAAGATTTGTTGCGCCTGCCATAGAAACAGGTTTTTCAGCAGCGGCCGATGCTTCACTTACTGATTTCCTTTTCTCTGTTGCCACTTTTGAGGCAGGGATAGTCGTCGCGATTAAAGTTGGTGCGGCGGCTGGCATACTGCCGCTAGCAGCAACTGTAATTTCTTTTGCCAATACAGGCACAGCATTGCCACGCCGGTTTGCAGTAGCTACGTTCATTCCTGTTCCACTTTCTTTCACCAAACTGGCGAAGGCAGCCCTACCACCTATTACAGATGCATTTGCTTTATTGCTTTGTTTCACCGCTACATGCGTTGAAAATGTTGTGCTAAACTTTTCCTTCCGTGTTGCAGCGATAGCATTTTGTCGGCGTGCTGCCTTAGACGTAGCGCTGGCTGCATAAAAAGAACGGAAACTATCTTTTTTGTTGTACTGAACTGGAGTATGCGAATGAGCCGCTTTTGCACCAAATGTTTCCTGCTCTTCATCAACCGGTTCTGACAGCAGTTCATATTTTTCGGAATGTCCGCTTGCAAATACTGGTTCTGACTCAGCAATTGCGATATTATTTTTTACCCGGTTTTTAACAATGTATTCAATAACAACATTTTTATTGCCAACCTCGCTTTCATCTGTATTAACCACCGCACCCTCAAGGTCATTGATGCTGCCTGTTTGTTCAGCAAGTTTTTCAGAGTGGCTCTCACTCTTGCTTTTTTGTACTGCTGCCATGTCACTGGCAACGCTAACCGCCACATGTTTAGCTGCGGTATTATTGGTAATTGTAGTGCTCTGAACTGAATTTCTTTTTTGTTTAGCCGTTTTGTTTGCTTTTCGTAATACAGCAATACCCGTATTCCCTGCTGCCTTGTTTGGGTGGAGGTCCGTATTAATTTCGCTTTTCACCTTATCCGTTTCGGTGACTTGAAGCGGTGTCATAACGCCTGCACCGTTGCTTACAAAAGATGTATTTCCCCCTTGACTGTTTAATGACATTTTTGATGACATAAGCACCCCGACAATGCCGGTGACACCTACAACAGCAATAAACCATGGCCGGCGATAGAGGAAACCGGGCCTTTTTTTGCGGTCATTGTCTAACCTTACTTCCAGCGCATCCCATACGGCGGGAGGCGGGGTTTCGGCAAAGCCGCCGAGCCCCTCTCTGAACAGATTATCAATATGGTTAAAATTATCTTTCATTTTTATTATATTACTCAATTACAGATTGTATTTTCTCTTTCAGCCTTCTACGGGCGTCATTAAGGTACCACCTGCTGTTGTTTTCATTAATATTTAGTAACGTTCCTATTTCTTTGTGTGAATAATTTTCAAAAACAAAAAGATTAAAAACTGCAAGTTGCATTTCAGGGAGGGTGTGCACCAACCGCAATAACTCTTTATAACATAAATTTTCTACCGACCCACCTTCCACATATCCATCTTCAGGCTGTACTTCTTTGTGCTGCTGAACGTCTTTTATGTTCTTTCGTAAATAATCGGTAACTGTATTTACAACAATTCTCCTTATCCAACCTTCAAAAGCACCCTGAAATGAATATTGTTCCAGTTTGGTGAATATTTTGTAAAATGAATCATTTAATATCTCATTAGCGGCGGTATCGTTACTGAAAAGATACCTTTTGATAATACCATAAGCGGCAGGAGCATAAATGTCATACAGTTTTTTCTGAGCACTCCGGTTATGGGCAATACATTCCTTGACCAGAAGGTAAAGCTCGCTCTCTATGGAGGCACTCCGTTCTGACGCAGGAATTATATTGCTAAAAGTGATCGCTTCGGTCAAAATTTTGCTTTAAAAGTATATTAAATATTAATCAGACTAAGGCCGTTACTACTTATGACGAGTCGTCAGGGCAAAACGTTAGGTTTTGAAAATATTTTTCTAAGATACTAACATTTCAATTCAATTAGTCGTCTCGGTTTATAGTACCAACAGAATTATCAGAAAATTTAGATAAAAAAAATTAAATTTGATAAGCATTGACGTTATTCGCTAAATTGCACTCAGAAAGATGAAAATTAGTGCAATGATTTAAAAAACCTTAACCTATGAAGTTACTTCTCTCTTTAATTATATCTCTTTCCTCAGTTTATACAGGCATTGCCCAGGTAACTTCATTAAACGAAAACTTTGACGCTTCATGCGCAACAACAGGCACTAACTATCCTCTGTACTGGAGCCAGTACAACATAATACCCCCCATTACTGCACTTGCCTGGAGTTGTGCACCATTAGGAGGCAGGTTTGGGACACCGGGCATGGCCTGCAACAGCTATTTCAGCGGTATTCATTACCTTGATACTGCCTGGTTGTTTACTCCAATTTTAAATCTGTCAGGCAACCTAGACCATATCTACCTCCGCTTTGACAGCAAGTATGAATTTTCTGCGGCAAGGTTAAAAGTGCTTGTTTCCCGAAACTATGTAAAAAATACCCGCCCGGATACACCAGGTGTTGACTGGACTGATCTTACACCTACCCTTGCACCGGTTATCAGTAATGATGACTCTACCGACTGGGTAACTCACTTTGTTGACCTTACACCATTCAAAAACAGCCCTATGATGGTCGCTTTCCGTTATACTTCAACAACTTCAGCTGGCGGGCTATGGACCCTGGATAATATTATGACCACTCCATGGGGGCTTAACGTTGATGAGTTAAACACAAAAACGATCCCAATTTGTGTTTTAGGCGTCAGCACTGGTAACATGCTGTCATTGTCTTTCACGAGTGCAGTTGCGGGCAGCTACAAGCTTTCTATTATTGATAATTTTGGCCGTGAGGTACATACCGAAACGGTAAATGCAAAAAGCGGTACCCAAACTTTAAATATAACTAACCTGGATTTACATAGCGGTCTGTATTGCATCAGACTGTCTAACGGTCTGACTAATGGCATATGTAAAACAATCATTCAATAAACTGAACGCTTTAAGCCGAGGTTAAAAAAGAGTATAATTTATCTTCTTTTGTTTTGTATTACACCGCCGGCTATTACATCATCGCCTTCATAGAAAACCGCGCTCTGCCCGGGCGCAATACTGCTGACAGAATGGTTGAATATTACTTTTACATCATTTCCATCAGGAATGATGATGCTTTCAGTACCAGCGTCTCGATACCTTATTTTGGTTACCGCTTCCATTTCGCCAGATATTGACGGATATTTCACCATGTTCAAACCCCGCACTACCATCTCTTTGGCTTCCAGTTCATGTATTTCGCCCAAAACTACCGTATTGGTATCAGGGTCTATATTCGTTACAAACATAGGTTTTCCCATAGCTATATCAAGTCCCCTCCTCTGGCCGATTGTATAAAAAGGGTAACCTTTATGTTTACCGACTACTTTCCCATCGGCAAGCACGAGGTTGCCACCATCCACCCTTTCCTCGAGCCCGGTCACATTTCTTTTCAAGAAACCCCGGTAGTCATTATCTGGCACGAAACATATTTCGTAGCTCTCTGCTTTCTTGGAAAGTTCCTGATAACCCATGTCCCATGCCAGCTGGCGCACTTCGGTTTTCAACATATCGCCCAGAGGATATATGCTGCGGGAAAGGCACTCTTGCCCCAGCCCCCACAGTACATAACTCTGGTCTTTAGTCAAATCTTTTGCTTTCGACAAAATAAACCTGCTGTTCTCTTCCCTTACCTTCACGTAATGCCCGGTAGCTATAAAATCGCAGCCCAGGGCGTCAGCTCTTTTCAGTAAAGCAGCCCATTTAATGTGGGTATTACATAGCACACATGGGTTCGGGGTACGGCCCGCGACATATTCTTCTATAAAATTTTCTATAACAAAACCGCCAAACTCTTCTCTTATATCCAGCACATAATGCGGAAAACCATGTTCAACAGCGGCCATTCGCGCATCATTAAACGAATCGAGGTTGCAGCAGCCTGTCTCTTTTTTACCGCCGCCTGATGAGGCATAGTCCCAGGTTTTCATGGTGATGCCCACCACTTCATAGCCCTGCTCATGAAGCATCAGCGCGCTTACAGTACTGTCAATACCACCGCTCATAGCCACCAATACCTTACCCATTTTACTCATATACCGCAAAGATACGGCATTTATATCTTCGTCATTTTCAGAAAAAGCAATAGGTGTATTGAAATGATGGTTTATTTTGCCTGAGAATAATGAGCAATGACGAAAATAGGACTGATATCAGATACGCATAACTACCTGGATGAAGCTGTGTTCAGGCATTTTGAACACTGTGATGAAATATGGCATGGTGGCGATTTTGGTACGGCCGAACTGGCTGATAGGCTGAGCGCCTTTAAACCTTTACGGGGTGTATACGGCAACATTGACGGCTATGATATAAGAAGCAGGTTCCCTGAACAGCAGCATTTTACCTGTGAAGGTGTAAAAGTTTTTATGATGCATATCGGCGGATATCCCGGCAGGTACACGCCAATTGCTAAAATGCAGTTACTCGCCAACCCGCCGCAACTATTCATCAGCGGCCACTCCCACATTTTGAAAATAATTTATGACGAGAAAATAAAATGCCTGCACATGAACCCCGGTGCTGCTGGTATTGCAGGCTGGCATAAAGTGAAAACTTTGATCAGATTTGAAATTGATGGGGCCGATATGAAAAATTGCGAAGTAATAGAACTTGGAAAACGCTGAGCGGCACCCTGTTGACGAGACGGGGTATGCCCAACATTTTCTACCTTATTATTGTTAACTTACACCATTAATGCCCGCTAAAAAAACAAGACGAATACCGATGAAATCAATATTAAAATCAGTAAAAGAAAGAGCAAGACTGAAGTTGTTGCTTGTTCTGTTTCCAGCAGCCTTTTCAGGGCAGGCATTCGCAACCAAACTGTTTATACCTATGGATGCCGGCGGGCAAACCAACCACCTTAAAGCCTACGGTATCGCTTTCGCCGCTATGAAAGACGGGCAGCCTGTAAGCTGGATGCTGAACTATAAAGGAGGCAGTTTCGGGATGGAATACACGAAAAAGCTGGCCGATATGTGTACTCAGCGCGAAGTTTCTTTTACAAAAATGAGCGATAAAGAATTGGCAGACGTAATGAAGGAGGTCAGCGGGCTTAAATACCAAGGGCAAGTGATAAAACTGGTAAAACCACCCCGAATAGCAGTATATACGCCTTTGAATAAAGAACCCTGGGACGATGCAGTTACGCTCGCCCTCACTTACGCTGAAATACCTTTTGAAAAAGTTTACGCTGAGGAAGCATTGAATGGCAAACTGGACAACTATGACTGGCTGCATCTTCACCATGAAGATTTTACGGGTCAATACGGAAAGTTCTGGGCACAATTCCGCGCGGCTCAATGGTATAATAACGATCAGAATGCGGCCGAAAGACTAGCCAGGAAACTGGGTTTTAAGAAGGTTTCTCAGATGCAGCTTGCGGTAGTGAAACGAATAGCAAAATTCGTATCTGGCGGTGGCAATCTTTTCGCAATGTGCTCCGCAACCGACACGTATGACATTGCACTGGCTGCTGAAGGCGTGGATATTTGCGAAACGCAGTTTGACAACGACCCTATGGATGCAGATGCGCAACAAAAGCTGAACTATGCGCCATGTTTCGCGTTTAAGGATTTCAAATTATCAGTAAGTCCCTATGAATATGAATATTCAAATATTGACAACTCTGATTTCAGGAAGCTGGAGGAGGCAGCGGACGTGTTTACGATTAATGAATTTCCGACAAAATTAGATCCTGTACCGGCCATGCTTTGCCAGAACCACACCACTGTTGTAAAAGGATTCTTTGGACAGACAACCGCATTTAGGAAAGAAATTATCAAATCAAGGGTGGTAATATTGGCCGAAAATAAAGCGCTGAATGAAGCCCGGTACATACATGGAGATATGGACAAAGGCTCCTGGACGTTTTACGGTGGTCATGACCCGGAAGACTATAAGCATTCAGTTGGTGCACCGCCAACCAACCTTGCATTTCACCGCAGTTCACCGGGTTACCGGCTCATATTAAACAATGTACTGTCCCCAGCTGCCGAAAGGAAATCAGTACCAACAGTAGTCATGAATGCGGCAAACCCGGCAGTTACAAGCACTTTGCCTGCGACGGCATCAACCTTGAAAATGGAAAGTGACGCAATTAAGATATTGCCTGACCCAGGCAATAACAGCTTAAAAATAGTGTTACCGGCATCATTGATTAATTCCAAACCCGTGCAGATTGTAATAACCAATACAACGGGAATGGAAGTAATCAATAAATCTTTCGGTGCAGATAACATCAACATCAGTCTTGGCACGTTAACACCAGGCGTATACCTGATACAAGTAAACGGGCAATATGCGGGTAAGCTGATGAAAGACTAACCTGCAACTCAGGCGTGGCTTGCAGCTATATGTTTGGTATCCATGCCTAACTTGGTAATGGAAAGAAAACACTGCCCTGTAGCCGAATAAGTAATCAGCTTCATTTTTTTAAGGCTTTCGAGGTGGGTACGCAATACAGAGCGGGTGATACCAGCCTGGACTGAAATGGATTCAAATGAAACGAATCCTTTTGAAGGCGCACTCTGGCAATAAGTTTTAATTACTGAAAATACTTGATCCAGTTCCGGCATAATTGTTTATGATTTTGATAAAGTTACAGATTTATTTATAAAAAACAGGGCTAATGCCTGCAATAAGGCACTTATTGACGCAAATATTGCTGTATTTATGATTTTTTATCATTTCTTTAACAAATAATAATATAGCGTTTGACGCTTTTGCAGCGACGAGCATTAAATGCCGGATTTCATTACAAACGCATTAACATACAATCTTAACGTATTATACCATAAATAACACCTACCTTTGCACCCCTTAAATAAAATTAATTTAAATGCCAGGTTTTACAGTCGCAATTGTCGGTCGCCCCAATGTAGGTAAGTCAACATTATTTAACCGTTTGCTCGAACAGAGAAAAGCGATAGTGGATGATGTAAGCGGGGTAACCCGCGACAGACAGTACGGCATTGCCGACTGGAACGGGAAAGTATTTAACGTAATAGATACCGGTGGCTTTGTAGCGCGATCAGAAGATGTATTTGAAAGAGAAATACGCAAGCAGGTGCATATTGCTGTTGATGAAGCAGACCTTATTCTGTTTATGTGTGATACAGTAACCGGCATTACCAACCAGGACGATGAGATGGCTGAAGTGCTGCGGCGCTCCACCAAACCGGTACTGCTGGTTGTAAACAAAGTAGACAACAGTGAAAGAGCGCTTTTCGCCACTGAGTTTTACGCCATGGGCTTTGATAAAACATTCTTTATTTCTTCCATATCCGGAAGCGGAACAGGTGAGTTGCTTGATGAACTGGTGACGCACATTAAGGATGATGAGGCGACTGAAATGCTGGACAAGGATGGTAACCCATTGCCAAAGTTCGCGATAATAGGCCAGCCTAATGCGGGGAAATCAACTTTACTAAACGCGCTCATCAACCAGGAAAGGACAATTGTTTCTGATATTGCCGGCACTACCCGTGATACCATACATACCCACTACAAGCTTTTCGGGCGTGAATTTATGCTGATAGATACCGCTGGTATCAGGAAGAAGAAGAACGTCTCTGAAGACCTGGAATTTTATTCTGTAATACGCGCCATACGCGCCATGGATGAAGCTGATGTATGTATGTTGCTCATTGACGCCAGCGTAGGTGTTACAGCGCAAGATGTAAGCATCTTCAGCCTTGCGGCAAGAAAGGGCAAGGGTATAGTGGTGCTGGTGAATAAATGGGACCTGGTACCAGAAAAAGAAACCAACACAGCCCGCGACTACGAAAAGAAATTGAAAGAGCGCATGGCACCATTTACTGACATACCGGTAATATTTATATCAGCCACTGATAAAACACGTATTTTCCAGGGTATGGAAAAAGCCCTTGAAGTATATGAAAACCGTATGCGCCGTGTTACCACATCAGTCATTAATGATATTATGCTGAAGGAAATTGAGCGCTTTGCCCCTCCTATTGTCCGTGGCCATGCAGTGAAAATAAAGTTCGTGCAACAGATACCAACTCACGTACCTTCCTTCGCGTTTTTCTGCAACAACCCTGACGATGTAAAAGAACCCTACAAAAATTTCCTTGAAAACAAACTGAGAAGCCACTTCAATTTCAGCGGTGTACCGATAAGGATTTTCATGCGGCAGAAATAGCGAAGAGCCATTCAACTTTTTGAAAATTATTTGCATTATGAATAGTGTAAACTCCCCTGTTTGGCACTATTCATTTCCTGTTAGTGACTGTGAGCAAGCGTATAATTATGAGTATTGACGGACATACCAAAATAAGGCTGTAAGTGCCTTATTTTGGTATGTGGCGATAACAACAAGCGTTAGCACCAACGTTTGATGGCTCGCTGTTTAAATTAATGTTAAGATGAACCGTAAAGTAGCCTCCAAGCCAAAGATACCCAATAGAAAAAGCGTGATTAGTTCTCAAATTAGGTCGATTCATTGAATTTGGTATGGTTTCAGCAATCCCGTGATAATATTAGTGAAATTGCATTGTACCTCCTTCTTTCACAGCAATTCAGCGGATAAAGTTGGGTCCGGTTGGTCTGAATATATGCAATGGAGGGTTCGGCCGTAGTTTTAAGTAGCTATTACGGTTGATTATTATCCAATAAATGTGCAATTTTTAGGGACCTCCTTTTTTTAAAAAGCACCTTCCTTGCGGGAAGGGGTGAACTGATTTTTGTTTGTTAGGGGATCTGTTTTGGTCCCTTGTATTGCCGCTTTACCCTGCCAGTCTTATTTGAAACCGCTCAGATATTTCCAGATCCTTTTCTTCAATTATTGCCATTTTCAAGAGGCATATCAGGTCTTTCCAAACATGTTTTGTCGTTAGTTTATTAGTGGCAAGCATATCGGCTATTTCCTGGCTATGCTCTGCCAGCTGGTTTATTAAATGGGCGATCTGCAGGCATTGGTAATAGTTTTTAAAACAGCTGAAAGTACTTCTGGAGTATTTGTGCGTCAGTGCATAGCCTCCGTTTTTCTGAGTATTGAATCCTTCATTTTCGATCTTCCACCGGTTTCTACCTGCACAGACAATACTGCGCACATTGCTTTTGTCTACTGCCATACTGGTCAGAAACACAAAACGGGTGGCGGTTTTCTTTTCTTTTCCTTCCCTATGATTGAGCACTTCTGTACAGCTAAGCCAGTGTACGGTGTGTGTTGCATACGATAGTGGCTCTGCGATCCAATGATAACTTTGTTCTGTAACCGTTTTTCCGTTATTGCGTTTATCAACGCTGGTTATACACTGTCTGTTCTTATTTTCCACATCTTTAATCTCCTCCTGCAATAGTTTGAGACACTCATCCTTAAGTACGGTTATAAATTCCCAATCATTGGTTTTGCATATCTTGAAGAAAGTTTTAGTAGCGTAAAGTCCATCGGCAAGCAGGCAGATGGGCATGCGGGGAAAATATTTCTTCAATTTCTGGGCTAACCTTTCAAAGGCTCTTTGCTCACAATCCTGTTTATCATATTTGCGGCCCGGTTCATTGGCCACCCACTCGCTTGCAAGCGAAATGGCTAATCCTGAACCCGTGACCAGCTTGGCCTCCACTACGTAATGGGAATAGGTGACTTTGCCGCTTTTATGGGTTTTATGCTGCCGGCTTTGCTGAGCATCATTTTCGTCATAACTGGTAACCCCTGTGCCGTCAACGGCAACCGTAAAGTGACTGCCCAGCAGCTTGAACCGGTGCAGCACTTTTTGCTCTATAAGACAGCCAACAAGTCCGGCTTTAAGGCCTTCCAGTTCGTGAGGTGGCAACAGGCGAAGGAAAGCGTCTGCGGTATCCATGTGCGGCAGGCGCAGCTTGAAAATTTTGAAGTAATTATTACGAAAGTGTTCGGATCTGTCGTTGTTGAGCGCATTACGGGAGGTCTCTTTAAACAGGAACATTGCAATAGCTCCCGTTACAAGTTCGCTCACCTGATAATCCCTTCGTTTTCGTTTGTCAGTAAATTTTGCCATCTGTTCAAAAATCGATGGAAATTTACCCTTAATGACTCTGTGTAATTGCCTGACTATCTGTATACCACAATCGGCGGCATTTATTTTTGGTCTGTATTTAATTCCATTCTTACCCTAAAAAAAAGAAAAATATTTTTTAAAATATTGATAGTAAATGTTTTACGGAATAAGAAATTTTACGTACCTTTAAGAAGTAAAAAGCCCGAAAAGTGTTAACCTCGGGCTTTAAACTTTACAAAAAAACTCAGGGTATGAAATTAGGTGCCAACGCCTTACGGCGTTGGTATGCTACCATATAATTTATTGAATCATAAGTGCCAGCCGAGGCATAATCAGCCCGACAAATATTTTTATCATGCCCTCGTAAACCTACCACTGGCGCGCATTTTAATTACT
>JACMPD010000243.1 GCA_014377675.1 Taibaiella sp. | reverse complement strand
GGGTGTCCTGCCGATAAGGTTCGCTAGTTTTATTATTTCAGCGTTGCTTTTATGCATTTTGCCAAACGGCAACTTACAATAAAGATTGACTGCAATTGTGAGTTCGTCGCGCGTCCATAACTTTTGGCCTTCTTTCATAGCGGTAAGATAGGGAAAACGTCATCATCCTCCATCCCAATAAAAACAAATTTGCATGTTTTATCAAGGCAAACGTGAATTTCGTAATATTCTTGGTGTTCGGTTGCATTAAAATCGTCAAATTCAGATCTGCTGCCGCAGTAGGGGCAGGTCATGGGTTGGTCGTTTATCAGGAAGATAGGCAGGCATGCAGGCATGAGCAAATTTAACCGCATGGGCTGGTTTGGCATTTGCTTTTAAGTCACATTACCAAAAGGCTTTTTATATTGTCCAACTCCAATCACCAACAAATGCCTTTCATTCTACAACATTCGCTAAAGCCAATTACAAGGGGCGTTGGAAGCGTTTTTTAAAATCTTACACTTATGTAACACATTTAGAAGTTAAAGTATTATTTTTGCAGCCTGTTTTATACTCTTAAAAAGACAATTTATGCAGGAAACTGGTAAAAAGAATCAATCGTTCAACTTATCTGAGTTGGGCTTGAATGTGGCTGTGGCGCATTGGAACCTCTCCCCCGGGGAGTTGGTGAGTAAGACATTAGAGCTGGGGCAGGGTGTGCTGAACGACACTGGTGCCTTATGCGTGAATACCGGTAAGTTTACCGGCCGCTCGCCAAAAGATAAGTTTACGGTGAAGGATGCGATCACTCAGGATAGTGTTGATTGGGGTGATGTAAATATACCTATGGCGCCTGAAGTGTTTGACAACCTTTATACTAAAGTGTGCACTTATATGACAGGCAAGGAAGTATGGGTGCGTGATTCTTACGCCTGTGCTGATCCTGCTTTCAGGCTTAATATCCGCGTGGTGAATGATACGCCGTGGGCTAACCTGTTTTGTAACGACCTTTTCCTGCGCCCTACGGATGCTGAAATTGAGACGCAAAACCACGACTGGCTTATATTACAGGCTCCCGGTTTCCAGGCTGACCCGGCTATTGACGGTACGCGCCAGGCTAACTTTACAGCAGTGAATTTTACACGTAAAATTATCCTTATCGGTGGTTCGGCTTATACCGGCGAAATGAAGAAGGGTATTTTTGGTGTGTTGAACTTTGTATTGCCGCATGAGCACAAGGTGCTGAGTATGCATTGCAGCGCCAATGAAGGCAAGAATGGTGATGTGGCTTTGTTCTTCGGGCTGAGCGGTACGGGTAAGACTACCCTGAGTGCTGACCCTGAGCGTGCGCTGATAGGCGATGATGAGCATGGCTGGGCGATCAATTCTGTGTTCAACTTTGAAGGCGGTTGCTATGCCAAGTGTATTGACCTGAGTGCTGAGAAAGAGCCGCAGATCTATGCCGCCATTAAGCCGGGTGCATTGCTTGAAAACATCAAATTTGTAGCGGGTACTACTACTGTAGACTATACTGACAGCAGCATAACCGAAAACACAAGGGCGGCATACCCTATTGATTTTATCAGTAATGCCAAGAACCCTTCTTATGGCGGACAGCCTAAGAATATCTTCTTCCTTACCTGCGATGCGTTTGGTATTTTACCTCCTATATCAAAGCTTACAAAGGCGCAGGCTATGTATCACTTCATTAGCGGATATACTGCAAAGGTGGCAGGTACTGAAGTTGGTGTTACAGAGCCTCAGACTACTTTCTCGGCTTGTTTTGGTCGTGTATTTTTACCATTGCACCCAACAAAGTATGCTGAGTTATTAGGCCAGAAGCTTGATGAGCAGAAAGATGTGAATGTATTTTTGATAAATACAGGCTGGAGCGGTGGCGCTTACGGTACAGGCAGCCGCATGAAGCTGAGCTATACCCGCGCTATGATAACTGCCGCCATGAATGGTGAGCTGAATAATGTGGAGTATGTTGCGCATCCTGTTTTCGGTGTACAAATGCCAACAACAGTACCTGGCGTGCCTTCAGAAATATTGATACCACGTAACACATGGAGCGATACTGAGGCTTATGACAAAAAAGCAAATGAGCTGGCGTCTTTATTTATCAAAAACTTTGATAAATATGCGGCTCAGGCTAACGACGAAATACGCTCGGCAGCACCAAAAGTGATGGTAAGCGCAGAGTAATTTTGAAGATAAATAGTAGACGAATAGGCAGCCAGTGGCTGCCTATTCGCATTTAAAATATTATTTTTGGTTTTGTTTTGCCGCAGAAAAGTAACCTGGGGTTAAATAAATTTTTTTATTTGCAATTCCAGTGATTTTGTTTTATCTTGCGAGCTTAGTGTTGGTTATGTGTTAATTTAAACACATAACTCTGGTGCCACTATCTTATACTTTTTAATTATTTTGATATGAGGAAGTTTATAGCAGCAATTGTACTATTGTTTTGTACCGGCTCCGTTGTATTCGGGCAACATACAATACTGGAGAACTATAAATGGGCGTTTGGCTATAATTGCGGGGTTGATTTTATCTCCGGGTCACCAGTGGCATTCAGAACCAATATTACCACCAATGAAGGAAGTGCTTCGGTGAGTGACGCTTCCGGCGGGCTGTTGTTTTATACCGATGGGCGTAGGGTTTGGGACCGCACCAATACAGTAATGGCCTCGGGCGGTTCGTTAGTATCTTTCGCTACCACCAGTACATCGCAGGGGTCATTGATAATACCTGTAATAGGTAATCCTAACCAATATTATTTATTTTCGCTTGAAGATTATTCCGGTGCGGGCAGGCTGTATTATTGTATTATTGATATGACTCTTTCGGGTGGCTTCGGCGATGTGGTTTCCGGAACCATAGGTACTTTACTCGTTTCAGCTATAGGGGAGCGTATGTGTGCGGTGCAGGGCAACAACTGTGATATATGGCTTGTAACGCACAAGAAAGGGAATAATAATTTTTATTGTTATGACATTACCGCGGCTGGTATTGGCTCACCTGTAGTGTCAACGGTTGGGTCATTTACTTCTACTGCTGCTTATAACATCGGGCAGCTGCGGGCATCGCCTGACAGGCAGAAATTAGGTTCCACATCTTATGGTGGCGGGTCTTATTCTGCCAGTACCGTTGGTACGGAGTTATTTGATTTTGATCCTTCAACAGGTATAGTTAGTAATAATATTACGCTTGATTCACTTAATTGCCCTTATGGTATTGAGTTTTCGCCTGATAACACCAAATTGTATGTATGCCCGACCGGCTTTTCGGGTGGTGGCGGTGGTGGTGCGCAATTATTTCAGTTTGACCTGTCTGCAGGTTCTGCTACTGCTATCCGTGCGTCGAGGACAACAATAAACAGTGTCTCCAGTGCTTGTTATCCGACGTTGAAACTTGGGCCTGATAATAAAATATATATGGGAAGTATGACCGGGACAACGTCGACATTTCTTGATTGTATAACTTCCCCAAATACGGCTGGTACGGGTTGCGGCTTTTCTTCACGTGCAGTGACTTTACTTTCAAGTACCACTTCATATTTTGGTTTGCCGAATCTGTTTGTAACTGTCGGCAGTGGTGACACAACTACATTCCGGCGCGATACTGTTGCCTGTATCCCTACCACTTCAGGTACTATAACCATAGGCACGGCTATTACCGGTACCGGCTATACCTGGAATGATGGCGTGACCACGCAAACACGGACTATTACAGCCTTTGGTACTTACTGGGTTGCTATTGTCAACGGCTGTCATATAGATATTGATACTATAGTGGTGACCCGGCAAACGCCTACCTTCACCAACCGGATACATGATACGGCGGAGTGCGCGCTGCGGTTTCCTATTACATTATCAGTG
>JACMPD010000242.1 GCA_014377675.1 Taibaiella sp. | reverse complement strand
CGTTGTCAAAGAATGCCAGGTCTCCGCACTGCGCTGTCTCCAGGAAGTCAACAATGGTGCCCTGTAGCGCCTGCTGGCTTGCGTCACGCTGCAGGGGTATATTGCGTAGCTTGTACGCCATTTGTGTGAGCCCGGAGCAGTCTATCCCATAAATGCTCCTGCCGCCCCATTGGTAGGGTGCGTAACTATATAGCAATACCGCTTCTTTCAGGCTCGCCTGGCTGGCTTCAGCATCGTCAAAGGCCAGTTTGCTACCCTTGTACAGGCCGGCGTCGTACCTTGTTCTCAGTACTCCCTTTTTCAGTACTGCAAGCTCGCTGCCAAGCGGCAGATGCAGTTCCCCTTTTTCATAAAGTACTTTGCCTTTATGTGAATTGCTCAGGTACCTGGTAGCTTTTTTGTAATCGTTACCCGGCATTTCGGTCAGTTGAGAGAGGCGGCACCATCCCTCATACCCGTCCCAGGCGCAGCGGATCTGAGCCCATTCTTTGTTGTCTTTAAGTATCATAGCTTTTTCACCGTACAAAAGCTGCGTTACCTGCTCCGCCCGGTGTGTGGGCTCATTCCTAACCGGCGCTACGGCTGTATTACAAAAACTAAACTTTGGCCACATCGGGTGATCGTATTTTATGCTGTTGCAGTAATATTACCGCTCATTTAAAGGTATTTCAGCGTAAAGGTATTATCAGATTTAATTTTAGTCGTTATAAGTTTTAAACATTGCGAAATTATAACTATGTATAACATCTTTCTTTACCGAAATGTTTTTTTAACTTAGCACGCTAAACTATACAACCGAACCCTAAAAACAGGCGGTTGCGGATATTCATTTAAAGTAAAAACACGAAAACTATTATGGAATCACCACTTATAGCCATTATCACAGGGATCTTGGCGTTGCTATTGGGCATATTTACAGGAAAGAAAATATTCGCCAAAAATACCGAGAAACAGGTTGAAGACGCCGAGGCACAGGCCAGGATAATTGTTGATGCCGCAAAAAAGGCCGCGGACGACGGAAAAATTTTATCTGATACACTCAAAGAAAACAAACTGCTCGAGGCCAAAGAACATTTCTCACAGTTAAAATCAGCTTACGATAAAGACGTTACCCAAAGAAACCAGAAATTAGCCGAAGCGGAAAACAAATTCAAACAACAGCAACAATCTTTCAACGAAAAAACCGCCACGTTACAAAAGCAGGTCACTGACAATGAAACACTGAAAGAAAACCTTACCCGCCAGACTGACGCCATGAACATTAAGCGCGCCGAGCTGGACCGCCACCACGAAGAGCACGTAAAACGCCTGGAAAAAGTAGCCAACCTTTCTGCCGAGCAGGCAAAAGCCGAACTGATAGAAGTGGTGAAAGAAGAAGCCCGTACCCGTGCCATGGCCCATGTGAAAGACATAATGGAAGAGGCTAAGCTCAACGCTACCAAGGAAGCCAAAAAGATCATTATTCAAAGCATACAACGCACCGCGGCGGAGCAAACCATTGAAAACGCCATTACGGTGTTTAACCTGGAAAGCGACGAAATTAAAGGCCAGATAATAGGCAGGGAAGGCCGCAATATCCGCGCCCTTGAGGCTGCGACCGGTGTTGACCTCATCATTGACGATACCCCTGAGGCTATTGTACTCAGTTGCTTTGATCCGTTCCGCCGTGAGGTAGCCCGCCTTTCACTACAGCGCCTGGTACAGGATGGCCGCATACACCCCGCCCGTATTGAAGAAGTGGTGGAGAAAACCAAAAAGCAGCTTGAAGAGCAGCTTATGGAGATAGGCGAGCGCACCATAATAGAGCTGGGCGTACATGGCTTGCACAAAGACCTGGTGCGTATAGTAGG
This sequence comes from Taibaiella sp., assembly GCA_014377675.1. GTDB lineage: Bacteria > Bacteroidota > Bacteroidia > Chitinophagales > Chitinophagaceae > Flavipsychrobacter. The sequence goes on along the minus strand of JACMPD010000242.1, from coordinate 2,303 downwards.
TAAAATGAGGTTCCGCTCATCTTATGGACAGAACCTGCTGATGCACTCTAAAGAAACAGCCAATCTTTGTGGCATTATGGCCGCCGAACTGGGCCTTGGCGCCAAGGTGGTAAAGCTGGCCAAACGTGCCGGCCTCCTGCATGATATTGGTAAAGTGCCTGATGAAGAAACAGAACTGAGCCATGCATTGCTCGGCGCTAAAATAGCTGAAAGGTGTGGCGAACATGCCAGCATAGTAAACGCCATAGGCGCGCACCATGATGAAATGGAGATGACCTACATCATATCACCCATTATACAGGCGTGTGATGCTATAAGCGGCGCAAGGCCGGGCGCAAGAAGGGAAATGATGCAAAGCTATATGCAGCGCATTAAAGACCTCGAGAACCTCGCTACAGCCTACGACGGCGTGGAAAAAGCCTATGCCATACAGGCAGGCCGCGAGTTAAGGGTGATAGTGGAAGCCGATAAGGTATCAGACGCTGACAGCGACCGCCTATCTTTTGAAATAGCCGATAAAATACAAAAGGAAATGCAATACCCGGGCCAGATAAAAGTGACCGTAATAAGGGAGCTCAGGGCCGTGAATATTGCCCGCTAAAATTTGATAACTATAATTTATGAGCTGCAACGGGAAACTGTTGCAGCTTTTTTTGGGCCTTTGCTCTCTCCTAATGTGGCGGGTTGCAGGGTAGGGCTAACTTGCTGCAGCCGTAAAATTAAACCGGCTTCAATCAATTGCCATAAGGGTACTTTTACCATTGTTTCACTCCAACGCCTGGCTAATTGAGTATCCCAGCCTTCATGCCTGCGCCCGAACTGACATTCTCAATAACTACCCGGTTGTAAACAATAGTAACCTAGCGGCACAGGCTCAACTAATACATGGGGTGGCACTACGGCACAGGCCGCAAATAAAAAAAGCAGCCATCGGCTGCTTCAATAGTTTTACTATATATTTCTGATAAAATTAGTTCAGTTTCTCGTTCCAGTTGTAAGAGTCATAATCGTTATACCAGGCGGTTTCTCTCCATTTGTAAGAGAAAGGCATGATGATCAACGAAAACATCATGTGGGAATTATTAGTTATTTTAAATGGCCCATCGGTGTAGCCTGTAATAGCTTTCCCTGAATTAATCAGCTCCACATTGCCCATTGTATACATTGCTCTTACTTTTACACAGATGCCGATAAATATAGCACCTTCCGCTTTTACGTATGGGTTAAATCCGATATTTGCTTCAGGGGCTATTGCGTCATTCACGCTGTCAATAGATGTAATATTAACATGTGGCAATACGCCCGCACCCAGCGATGCGCCGAATTTCAGCCTTTTGGTGGCTATAGCATCGCAGCCCACTTTATAGTCAATGCCTACAGGCAGGCCCAGCTGAATGGTTTTGCCATTCATTTTATACGGGGCCGTCTTAAAGGTACCGTCAAGATTGTAGGTTTTGTTCAGGTCTTCCCACTGAAAGTAATTACCCATTAAGTGAATGGACAACGCGAAGCAGCTGATATGACCCAAAGCCGCGAACGGAACGGTAACCCCAAGCGAACCACCAAAACCCGGTTTGGAATAGATGTTTCTTTTAACGGTAGTATCACCAAGAAAGTGGTTGTTAAAACCGTAAATAGGGATAACACCATTAAATGTACCGGTGGTAAACATGTAAGTGCCGCCCAGTTCCCAGCGCCGTGCATCGCGTAAATAGCTCATGAACGGCCTTATCTCAAATTTATATTGTGCAAAACCTGATAGCGGAACAGATAGTAAAATAACAGCGAAACATATTTTCAGGCTTCTGAATAACTTCATATAATTACCTTTAGGGTTGTAAAAATATAAAAAGCAACCAAAAAAACCATTATTTTATTGACATTGCTTTTTTTAGTTATGATAGCATGAAAAATCCTCAATTATATCTGCAGCAAACCGATGCCAAAGGCAGGGGCGTTTATACCCGTAAACCGATAAAAGAAGGGGTGATTATTGAAAGTTCGCCGGTAATAATAATGAGTAACGAAGACCGCCTGCACCTGGACCAGACCCTGCTTCATGATTATATTTTCGAGTGGCAGCCTGATGGCGCCGCCATGTGTTGCGTCGCGCTGGGCTGGGTTTCGCTATACAACCATTCCTATACCTCTAATTGTGAATATTATATGGATTACGATACAGATACCATATACATACAGGCCATAAGAGATATAGATGCAGGAGAAGAGGTCACCATCAACTACAACGGGACCTGGGATAAGGAAGACAAGCTTTGGTTTGATGTGAAGTAATGTAGTTGCTT
>JACMPD010000241.1 GCA_014377675.1 Taibaiella sp. | reverse complement strand
CAGGTTGCGGCGGTGGCCGTCTATCGCTTTGTGGCTGCTCAGTTCCCTCCAAATCCCCTTCATTACATCATCCATCATTTTATCAAGCGGATAGGTATTTTTGGTGCCAAAGCGGTTGATGTCGGCAGACATGCGGGCAAGGCGTGCAGGGGAGAGCAGGCTGTTGAGTACGTTCACTTGCACATTATTCACCATTTCCACGCCAACGGGGTTGCTGATGTTATTGAGTATTTTGCGGTCAAGCAACCACTCCGGGGTTTCAAAAAGTTGTTTTGTGAGGAAGGTTACGGCTTCCATTTGTATCGCTTTTGGCGTTGGTTCATATACTACTTCGCCTATTTGCTCCACGCTTTTAGGCGTTTCATAGACACCGCCCACATTTTTGGCCACGTGGTACATGTACCTGTTGTACTGGCCCACAAGGGCGCCGTACATGGTGCGGAGGTTTTCGTATTTGTCTCCTTCTTCTGATGTCCATTCGGGCAGCATGGTTATTATCCTTTTCAGGTTCTTGATACCATAGGCACTGGCTTTCATGCTGTTATCGCCCAGGTCTTCGGTTTGTGAGCGGGGGTCAACCGGGTTACTTTCGGTGCCGAACCACAGGCGCGGGTTAGCCTTCAGGCTGTCCACTATCCATTTATTCACTATTTTTTTGTCTTCTTTTTCATTGGCGGCGAAGGTTGATTTATAGCCCCACCTTATCGCCCATTTGTCATAGTCGCCTATGCGGGGAAACAGGCCTGCTTCGGCTATATTATCCTCCGGCTGTGCCACATAGTTAAAACGGGCGTAGTCCATAATAGATGCTGTATGGCCATGCGCTTCCACCCAGGCTTTGTTACGGAGTTGCTCTACCGGTGTGCGGCTGCTGCTGCCCATGTTGTGGCGCAGCCCGAGGGTATGGCCTACTTCGTGAGAAGATACAAAGCGAATCAGTTGTCCCATTAGTTCATCGTCAAACTCCATTTTGCGCGCCTTGGGGTCAACGGCGGCGGCCTGTACCATGTACCAGTCATGTACCAGTTTCATTACATTGTGGTACCAGCCAATGTGGCTTTCCAGTATTTCACCGGTGCGCGGGTCATGCACGTTAGGGCCGTAGGCATTGGCGATATCAGACGGCAGGTAGCGCAGTACCGAATAGCGAGCGTCTTCCAGGTTGGCGACGGAGTCTTTACCGTCCCACTCCTTACCCATTATAGCGTTCTTGAAGCCGGCCTGTTCAAACGCTATCTGCCAGTCATTAATGCCCTGTATCAGGTAGGGACGCCATTTTTTAGGCGTAGCGGGGTCAATGTAATATATTATTGGCTTCTTCGGTTCCACCAGCTCTCCGCGCTTCCACTTTTCCATGTCCTCGTCTTTGGCCTCCAAACGCCAGCGGCAGATAAAAACATTGTTATCCGCTTTCTGCTGTATATCGCTGAACACCACGTAATCATCAGCAAAATAGCCCACGCGCGGGTCATACATGCGCTTGGGCATTAATACTTTGGGCAGCAAAATAAATGAGTTGTTCATTTCCACGGTTACAGCGCCCGTTGCATAGGCGGCGGGCAGGGTGGTGGAGGGGAACGGGCTTGGTGCTGTCTGTGGTATAAATGATGGTGTAGAGTTGAAAGTACGCACTACCCGCACCTCAGTATTGATGGGGTATGTATTTATATTCTGTATGTAAGAACGGTCTTTCACCTGGCTGCTGAGGTTGAAGCGTTTTTTTGTGAAGGCTCCGATGCTTACGGGCTGATTGTCATCTTTGAAAAAATCAGATACATCTATCACCACCGAATTTGAATCTTTCCCGAAGGCCTTTATCTCAAACACTTCAGCTATCGGGTTAAGGTTGGAATTATTTACCGCCTTGTATATCTCATTGGTAGAGTCGGCCTGGCTGATGACGGTTACCACACGGAGGAAGATGTTTTTGTAGGGGCCTTTTTCCCACACTATAGTCTGCTGGTTCTCCATTTCCCCGGCATATACGCCGCCGCCGCCGGCCACTTTACTGTACCGGGTGGTTACCATCATTTCCCGGCCAATCAGAGAGTCTGGAATTTCGAAATACCATTTGTCCTCTACTTTGTGTACAGTAAAGAGTCCCTGTTTAGTAACAGCCTTATCTGTTATAACTTTATTATATGGCTTGGGGCCTTTTTTTGCTGCTCCCGCTGCGGCTATACTGTCAGCTGTTGCTTTGGCCGGGGAGGCCGTTGGTGCCGGGGTACTGTGCTTTTTATGTTTATTTTTCTTGGCTGTAACGTTCACCGTTACACATAACAACATGGAAGCTATAATGTATTTTTTTATCACCTGGTCGTAATTTGTGTATCTATATGTCGGAAAAGCTACAAAGTAAGCAACATACTGTATTAATTCAAAATAATGATAAGTATCACCCAAAATATCCCCTTTGGTGGTACCGGGTCAAAACAATTTGGGCGTTTTAACCGTAGATGTTTATTTTTACATAACAACATGGTTGCTCCACATTTATTTTGCTATGTAAACCAAAACAAGAAAAATGCTGTTACTGACCCGAACAAAAGTCTACTTACTATTGCCGGCTATACTTATCATTGCGCTTATTTCCTGTTCTGCTTTTAATAAACACAAAAAACAAAAGAATATGTATTCATATCTTGCCCTTGGGGACTCTTATACTATCGGCGAACAGGTGCCCGGGAATGAAAATTTTCCGCATCAGGCAGTAGCGCTATTGAAGAAAAAAAATATTGAGGTGGCGGACCCGGTTATAATCGCCACCACTGGCTGGACTACCGATGAGCTGGCGGCATCAATCCGCGAACACAATATAAGAGATAAATTTTCATTTGTAACACTGCTGATAGGTGTTAATAATCAGTACCGCGACAGAGATGTAGATAACTACCGCGAAGAACTGGAGCCGCTTATTAATAAGGCTGTCGCGTTCGCACAGGGCAAGCCGGAGCATGTATTTATACTATCTATACCCGACTGGGGGGTGACACCCTTTGCTGAAGGGCGAGACCATGCCAAAATTCATGAAAGTATTGATGCGTATAATGCAGCGAAAATGGAAGTTGCGCTCCGCCATAAATGCCATTTTATAGAAATAACTGAAAGCACGAGGCAAAACGGTACCAATGCGGAGTACCTGGCCACTGATGGGTTGCACCCTTCAGGCAAGGAATACGCTGTATGGGCGGAGAAACTGGCTGATGAGGTGGAAAGAGAGTTTAAGAAGTAACATTTAAAAAGTATTCAACGAATGCAAATATACAGGTCGCGCAATTTGAGCCATTATATTTCGCAGTCTGATGCGTTTATGAACTCAAAACTGCGAAGAAAACTGCAAGAATCACTTGCAAAGTGACTAAGATTGTGAACATTCGCTGTCATCCCTTTTGAAATAAAACCTTATTGCATTACATTTGGCCAAAGATTGCTTATGAACCGGAATTATTCCATATTTTTCTTTGCCCTTTTTACCCTTTCAGTTTCAGCTCATGCACAAAGCCGCAGGATAGTTACCTATGCCGGCTCTGGTGGTACAGGTGGTTTCAGCGGTGATGGTTTTGCCGCTACAGGGGCGTTGTTTTATGGCCCGCAGTCGGTTTCAGTTGACACAACAGGTAATGTTTTCGTTGTTGATTACTACAATGCACGTGTGCGGAAAATAAAAAAGACTGGTACTATAGTTACGTTTGCAGGCACCGGAGTTGGCGGCTATTCAGGTGATGGTACCGCATCAACAAGTGCAAAAGTAGATCCGCAGGGAGTAGCGGCTGACAAGAGAGGCAATGTTTTTATTTCCAATTATCTGAACGATGTCATTCGCAAAGTGAATCCATTAGGTATTATTTCAACCTATGGTGGCACAGGTACACGTGGATATTCAGGTGATAACGGGCCTGCCACGGCTGCTAAGTTCCATTCACCTTCAGGTCTATTCACTGACTCTAAAAATAACTTATATGTGGCAGATGCAGGCAACAATGTTATACGTAAAATAGATACTTTCGGTACGGTAACTACGGTAGCGGGCATTGGCACGGCTGGTTATAGCGGCGATGGCGGCGCAGCAACGGCAGCGGAACTTGATTCTCCTTATGCTGTTACAATGGACAGGTATGGTAATTTATTTATCGCTGACTATAAAAATAATGTGGTGCGCATGGTAGACCCTGCCACCGGGTTCATTTCAACATTTGCAGGAACCGGTGCTTATGGATATTCAGGCGATGGCGGTGCTGCGGCAGCTGCTGAACTCAACAAACCGGCAGGAATAGCTGTAGATACCAATGGCAACGTATTTATTTCTGACTCTTATAATAATGTAATAAGAGTAGTAAACTCCATAGGTATCATCAGCACTTCGGTTGGTAATGGTACCCCTGGTTTTGGCGGTGATCTTGGCGACCCGCTTGGTGCTAATCTTTTTCACCCATATGGCATTGCAATTGATACTACTGGCAGTATGTTTATAGCGGACGCTAATAACCAAAGGATAAGGAAGGTATATTATACAACATTGGGTGTGGAAGATATTGACCCTAACGTACATATTACCGCTTACCCGAACCCCGCCGGTAATATTATTACCGTTACCAATGTAGCGAAAAATGATAAAATAGTGTTGAGTGATATTGCTGGAAAAGTGTTAAGCAGTACTATAGCCGCAGATAACGGTGACCAGACCATTGCAACCAATACTTATGCCAAAGGCGTTTATTTGCTTCAGGTAAACGGGAGCAATGGTGCCAAAAAAGGGACAATTGAGTTTGTAAAATAACAATTGATTTATAGTCATTAAGCATTAATAAATAAAGCGGCTCTTGCCGCTTTATTTATTAATGCCGGGTTGGAAGGGGGCAGTATGGTTTGCGATAGTATTTATATTAGCAGTTACTATCTTGAAAGTCAGTTAAAATTAATCAGGCATGAATACTTCTTTTTATAAAAACAGCTAATGGCAGACTTTATTAAAAATAAATGGATTTTGCTGTTATGTATTACGGTATTCGTTCTGCTGAAACTACCTGCACTCAGCTATCCATTCTATTGGGATGAGTCATGGTCTTACGAGCCTGGTATAATGCTCATGTACAAGCATGGGGCCAGTCTTATGCCCAATGCCATTGACCTGTTTTTCTCCCGTGGCCATCCTTTGTTGTTTTATGCGTCTGCGGCAACCTGGATGCATGTATTTGGTTCGTCAAATGTGGCCCAACATAGCTTTGCGCTTCTTATATCCGTTTGTTTACTGATAACGGTATACGAAACTGCTGACCGCTTATTTAATAAAGCAGTGGCGGTGTTTAGCCTGTTGCTGCTGGCTACGCAGGTAATATTTTTTGTACAGTCAACACTACTGCTGCCCGAGGTAATGGTAGCACTCTTTGTCCTCCTTACATTATATTTCTATTCGGCTAAGAAGTATATATATACCTTTTTTGCTTGTACCGCATTAATGCTCACTAAAGAAAGTGGAATGGTTGGCGGGCTGGTACTGGGGATACATGCCGTATATTATTTCTTTGACCGGCAGGCTACTTTGCGCGAAAAGCTATTCAATTTCTTTCCCGTTTTTTTCTCCGGGGTAACTATAGGCGCTTTTTTCCTGCTTCAAAAAAAGCTCAATGGCTGGTACTTATTCCCCGAGCATATTGGCCTCATGAACTGGAGCTGGGAAATGTTCAAGGGCAAAATGCGTTTCAGCATGGAGATACTGTTTTATCAACAGCAGCGCCACCTGGTGTTTTTAAGCTTAACCGCATTAGCTGTGGCAACAGCCGTTAAAATGAAGAAGAAGCAATATCTTCTGCTGCCTGCGTTAGCTGTGTTATGCTATATATTTATTGGCGAATACATGGGCTACCTCACCCGGCGGCTTTATTTGCCTCTGCTGTTTTCATTCTTTATTTATACGTTCCACATTTTCATGCAGCAAGACGCCCGCATTACAAAGGCAGCGAGGAAATTTATATACTTACTGTTGTTTTTTTGCGCCGCTTACTTGTCTTTTTGCTCCCTTAACTTTTTCACCAATCGGTATCTGCTTGCAGCGTTAATTTTATTTTTAATATTAGCTGCATATTGTTTTGAATTATTTTTAAGGCATTTTAAAATTATATTTAGCTATCTCTCCGTGGTTATTTTTTTCGGAGTAAGTGCTATTGCCTTTTATAAAAGCAAAGGAATCAGCGATGTGGACACCGGAATATATAGTGTAATGCGGGTGCAGGCTGCTGTTATTCACTATTTCGAAACCAATAAACTTTATAATGCCGGTATCTCAGCTCATTCGCCGCTGCAGCGTGTTCATTTTTTACAGCCACTTACCGGTTTCAGGCACACACCAGGAGTGTTTACTAATGTAACGGACGAAATACAGGCCACAACAAAATATCTAATTGTTGATAATATTGAAGCTGATACGAGCGTTGGGAATTTAATGAGTCCTGAATTTCAACCTGTGTTTACTGTAAATGAGAAAGGAGTGAATGCGACTATATTTAAGAAAAATGAGAAAAAATAGAATGTAGCAGCGAGGTGGGGATTTATTAATTTTGTAGTCAGAAATTGAAATATGAAGGAAAGATTTGCCAAGTATATACATCAGTTGCAGGATACTATTTGTGAGGGACTTGAAAATATGGATGGCAAAGCCCGGTTTGTTGAAGATAAATGGGAGCGGCCCGAAGGCGGCGGCGGGAAAACCCGCGTAATAGCTGATGGAGCAGTATTTGAAAAGGGAGGTGTTAATACATCTATAGTCCACGGGCCGCTTGCGCCTGCCATGCAACAGGCTTTTAATGTGCCTGACAGTAACTTCTGGGCGTGCGGGCTGTCGTTGGTTATCCATCCACGTAATCCTTTTGTGCCTACTATCCATGCCAACTGGCGTTACTTCGAGTTGTATGATAAAGACAATAGACTCATAGATAGTTGGTTCGGCGGTGGCACTGACCTGACGCCATACTATTTGTTTGAAGATGATGCCATTGACTTTCACGGTACTTTGAAACAAACCGTTGAACCCTTTCATGCGGGTTTGCATGCTACGCTTAAAAGTCAATGCGACACTTATTTCAGCAACAAACACCGCGGAGATGAAATGAGGGGCATAGGCGGCATATTTTATGATTACATGAGGCCAGGGGAAATAATGGACGCAGAAACCCTTCTGCGATTTCAGCAGGCAAATGGCGACAGTTTTTTACCTGCCTACTTGCCCATTGTTGAGCGAAGGAAAAATTTGCCTTTCGGTGAGGGGGAAATAGAATGGCAGGAAGTGAGGCGGGGCAGGTATGTTGAATTTAACCTGATACACGACCGAGGTACGCTGTTTGGCCTGAAAACCAACGGCCGCACCGAAAGCATACTGATGAGCTTGCCCCCTAGGGCAAGGTGGTACTACAACTACCAGCCGCAACCCGGCAGCCCGGAAGAAAAGATGATGCAGTATTACAAGCCTCATGAATGGGTGTAGGATAGGGGAGAAGTGTAGTGCCCAACGCAGGTGGCATAATTAAGTGACTCAAGAATGCCTGTAAATAGCTTGAGTAGAAAATTTTACTGGTTGAATAATATAAAATTGCAAAGCCATTAAAAAAACTGTAGATTGCATACAATTAAACAGTCCCTTATCAATACTATAGTCATTTTAATCAACCCCTCCCGTTTTTAGGGGACTACAGTGGGTATGGTAAGCAGTCTCTTTAGGTTAGTAGCATTCGCTTATATTCGCATTTGGAGAGCTTAAACAGACCCTCGACTATGCGCGTCCTACTGCGAAAAAAGCAACATCTTCAAAAAGGCAATTAAAATATCCTTAACGCATGAATTTAGAACAACTGAATATCCTGCTTGCAGATGACGATATTGATGATTGCTGCTTTTTTAAAGCAGCATTAGATGAATTGCGACCGCCCTCACACTATCTAGCCGTTCATGATGGAGAACAACTTATGAAACTACTCACAAATGAAACAAAGGAACTTCCTCATATTCTTTTCCTCGACATTAATATGCCTCGTAAAAACGGCTTCGAATGTTTAGAAGAAATAAAAAAAAGCGAAAAGCTAAAAAATATTCCCGTAGTCATATTTTCCACATCTCTCGAACAAACAGTTGTGAATCGGCTTTACCAAAGCGGCGCGCAATATTTCATTCGCAAGCCCGCCGATATTTCGCAATACCAAAAAATAATTCTACATGCGATAACATTTATAGCACAAGGAAATATGTCACAACCTACCAGAGAAAATTTTGTGGTCACATTCCAAAATAGTTTGAAGGTATAGGACATGTAAAATAATTTTATCGTAATATAACATGGGTAAAACAAAAATAGCAGATGAGGATAAATTAATCATTGCTCAGACAGAGCTCGCCTTTCAAAAATCCGAGTATGAAAAACTGGTTGTATTGTTGGCCATTGCCAACAAAGAGCTTGCTTTTCAAAATGACGAGAAGGGAAAACGGGCAGCTGAGTTATGTGTTGCGAACGAAGAACTTGCTTTCCAAAACGATGAGAAAGAAAAACGCGCAGCAGAGTTAATCATTGCCAACCATGCCCGAAGTTTAATTGAAGCAAGTTTAGACCCTCTTGTTACGATTAGTGTCAATGGAAAAATAACAGATGTAAACGCAGCCTCCATAAAAGTTACTGGCATTGCACGTGAAAAATTGATAGGAACGGACTTTTCAAATTATTTTACAGAACCACAAAAAGCACAGGAAGGTTATCTTCAGGTTTTTGAAAAAGGCTTTGTGTCCGATTATCCGCTAACCATAAAACATAAAGACGGGAATTTAACAGATGT
>JACMPD010000240.1 GCA_014377675.1 Taibaiella sp. | reverse complement strand
TGTAATTATTTTTGGGTCAGTGGTTCGTTTGGTTTCTTTTTCTTTTTTAATATATTTTTGAACTCATTGTAGTCGAGACTTACAATGAAATTCAGGCCCGTTTCTGTAACGTACCCCTGTAGTACCCCCTCATCATAGGCTCGCCTGTAGCCGCGGAGTGTGTACTTACCATCAGCGCTTAAAAGGTAATCAGCAGCCAAGTTGCTGGGTATGTAGCTGCTTTGCTCATTACTTGTCTTGGGGCCGTCCAATTCAAAATTATTGCCCAGCGTCAGTTTCAACCGGTCATTGAGCAAACGTTTTGAAGCTGCAAGGTTGAGGTCAGTGCGCTGGCGCATATCGCCGGAAGTATAGTCTTCAGATGTCGCCAGATCAACAGTAAAATCAACCCCTTTTACAAACTTACCTGCGGCCTGATTCAGCTGCTCCCCTATAAATGTACTCACACTTTGCAGGGCAGTGAAACCAATACTTGAAGAAGCCTCAGACCTGAACGGATCGTCAGAGACGAACCTGCTGAGTATCAGCACGGCGAATACCTGTTTGTTCAGCTCCGACGTATCGTTACGGATCTGGTTGAGCTTGCCCTGTATCAATTCTATCTGATCGGTAGCGAGTGGATAAACTTTATTATCAGGGAGTATGATGTCAAAGGACAATGCGGGCTGCAAGATCTGGCCCTTCATATATAGGTTTACATCAAAAGGAAGGCGCTGTTTGTAATAATTGAGCTGTGCAGGGTCAGAGACCTGGCGTTCCACAAGATCGTATGGTGGTACGTTTATTTCGTAAGCGGCGGTTATATTCATGTTGGCACTCTTCACAGGGTCGCCGGCGAAGGTGATTGTGCTGCCATCTCTTATTACAAATTTACGTTTTATAAAGTTGTAATTGAGCTGATATTCCCCACCGTGCAGCTCATAATTGCCTGTAAGGCCAAAGGTGCCTGCGGGGGTAATTGATGCGTTGAGACTGGCATCGCCTTTAACACTCAGAAAATCGCCTGATGCCTGGTCAATGACCAGACTGAAAGCAGCCTCCTTATCAATATTAATATTTACATTAATGTCAGAGCCTTTTGAAAACTTGGTGTTGGCCGCCACTTTCTCTTTAGGGGCAAGCAGGTTTCTACGGGCAGTATCTTTCATATTTATGAATGCCACAATGCCTTTATGGCTTTCTATTTCCTGCTTTGTTTCCGGGGTAATGATGGTTAGTTTAGTACCTTTAAGCACATCAATATTTCCATCAACTATAGGGGAAAGCGCTGAGCCTCTTACTGTAAGGTTAGTGGTGAGCATCAGGTCGCCATAAAAAACTTTATTGTCCCCTTCTGTTGAGTGGAGTCCGCGCCATTTGTTGGCTTTGAGCGTAAGGTCAAGACCTACGTCACTAAGGTCTTCGGTATTGACAGTGCCGGTTATTGTCGCTTTATTATTGGCACTATCCATTATGGTAAAATCTTTGAATGAGACCAGATTTTTAGAGAAAGTAATGGACTCATTGGGCATTTTAAAATAAGAATGTATGGTAGTGACCGTAGTTTCCAGATTATCTGTATGAAGTTCACCAGTAATTACCGGCGATGTAAGTTTGCCTTCTATGGCCAGCTTACCCCTTACATAACCCTTACTTTCTTTTATCTGGTTCATAGCCAGTGTTTCAAAACTACGTACAGCAAGCGCTTTTACATCAAGATCCATTTTCAGGTCGTTGCCGCTCTGCTGCTTTATGTAGTAGGCGCCTGAAAGGGTAATATCATTTCCTTTGCCGTTAAGCGTTACTTTAGCGTCCAGCGTGCTCGGGTCTTTAATACTCACTTGTGCCAGCAGGTCGCCCAGCGTATCGTTCCGGTAAGAGAGGTTAGTAATTTTCATATCACCATCAACCTGCGCTGATGTGGCGGTATGCTGCAGCCTCACCTTGCCGGCCAGCAGGCCATTAGCCAGCAGCGTGTCCCCTTTACTTATTGTATTGGTTATATTGGAGAGCAGGAAGTCCCTTATTTCTATATTTATAGGTGCATCCGGTACCTGTTGTTCGCTGGAGGCCCTTATGAACTGCCCATTATTGCTTATTTCAAAATTGTTGATGTAGATTCCTTTTGATGCCGAAACGATCCGGTTGCCCGCAGCTACGGTCCAGTCCTGATAATCGAGTTTAAGGCCGGGCTGCAAGTTAAAAATCTGGGAATCGCCCACCTTTACCATGTTTGCGGCAAGTGCGAACCGTTCTTTCTTCAGAGAGTCAGATATACTTATGTTGGCTGTGACGCGTTCCTGATCCAGGTTGCCATATACATTGGCGTTCCACAGCGCGAAGCTTTTGCTGGCTACTTTATCAACGGTAAGGGCATAAGCAAAAGCTGAATCAGTGCCGTTAACCTTTACCAAACCGTTCTGAATCACATATTCGCCATACACAATTGAAGGCATTGCCACATTGAGGGAGAGAGCCCGCTCGGTAAGGCTGCCATCAACATGTATGGAATCAAACGACGTAAGGCCCGGTAATATACTGTGCAGCATGGGCTTATCAATAACGGTAGCCGTCAGTTTCATGTCATACCGGGTGGGCAGTGTTGTCGTGTCTTTGGTCAGGCTCGCTATTGATCTGTTTGTGGTAGTATTAAACCAAACTACAGACACACTATCAGCAGCCGGCATGGTATACCTGCGGCTGATTCGCTCCTGTATAATAGCACCTGTTTTGGTAAGTGGTATTTTGCCTGTAACGCGGGCAGTTATTATATCCAGATTGACGGTGATGTCCTGTCCTGTATTTTCATTTGATTTGGCTACTATGTACATGCTGTCCAGGTAGTACCGTTTGCCATCAGCATTTATAGTTGGTTTTTTCCATACAAAACTTCCATAAGGGTAGTCAGGGTTCAGCACCGGAAAATCAGCATGTATTATACCTCTTGCCCTCAACTCAGTAGCATAAAGATGCAACGCCCTGAAGTCAATGCTGTCCATCAATATGTCCGCCTTTACTGCGGGATACTTGCCGGCAAAGTCAGCATGGCCATCTACTTTTACCCTCAGGTTGCTGTCAGCGGAGGAAAGAGTAAGGTTGCCGGCCTGGTTCTTCACATCACCCTTGAATATTATATCATGATAATTATAATTTTTAAGCAATGCCTGGCCCACCGCCCCGTTCAGCTCGGCAGTCATATTTTTAGGGTCGAACCCGCTGCCCTTTACCGTTACAGCTGCGGATACTTCGCCTATCAATGAATCTTTCTTTAATATCCGGCCCAGGTTTAGCTTTTCAGTCTGCACCAGCATATCGTAGCGTTCAGCTCCCTTTTTAGCCATGGAGAGCATTCCTTTAAGGTAGGCATTGCCATCAGTAGTGCCAACGTTCAGGTCAGCCTGGTAGCTTTTTATGGTACCCGCCACGTTGCCGCGTATATTAAAACGGTCTGGTATGCGCACCGAACTGAGCAAAGTATCCGCCACCAGGTCTTCGATAGCCTTGCGGGAACTTATAAGTTTGGTAATGTGCAGGTTGTAGTTGATGTTATCAGCCTCTGGCAACCCGCTCAGGCGGCCATTGAGATCTATTTCAGTGCTATTCATACTCAGCACGTGAAAACGGGTGATGAACAGCTTATCGAGTTTGCCCGCCAATACCGCGTCAAGCCTTATCTGCGCATTCGGGTACTTCTGGAAAATCTCCTGGCTTTTCAGCTGCGGAGCGAAGATGAGTATATCAGCAAAACCTATAATGCTTTTCTCTACATTTATGTTCACGGCCAGGTTCCGGGTATCTTTTTTCAGTGCATCGAGTGAGGGGTAATGGGCTTCCATACGGTGCTGCAGTACGGTGTGCGGTGTTAACAGATACAAATCTTCAAGCACCGCGCCCTGCTGATTGTAATGAAATACCGTTTTCAGCTCCTGCACATCAACCCCACTCTTTTCTTTTACCGCAAAGTGACGCAGATCACCAGAAATGGAATCGCTGTTGTAATTAAGCTGCTTCATGTTAATGGCAAGGCTACACAAATCAAGGTGGGCATAGTCAATTCCTTTTTGCTGCCGCGGCTCATTCTCATTATCCATTTTAAAGTTAATACCGGAAAAGTCAAGTTCGCCGGCATTGACCAGCCAGCCTTCAACGCTGTCTTTCTTTATAATGGTATCAACAATTGCCGGTGGCTTGCTGTATTTACCCATTACTAACTGCGAAGATGTATTGTGGATGGCCAGCTTATTAATATCTATTTTATTTTTAGCAAGGTCAAAATTTTTCAGCTCCAGCGCCAACTCACCCAACTGCAACCCAAATAACAATTTATTCAGATTATCATTATAATTTACTGCAATATTATTAAGGTGAACATTATCAGCCACGAGGCGCAACTGCGTTTTGCCGGTATCTTTAGGTTTTACAGGAAGATAGCTGGTATCTTGAAGGTAAGTGGTGGCCAGCCCATCGATATTCAGTTCCTTTACATGGAACTTCATAGAATCGAGGTTGAGTTCCTCGATGCGAAGATCAAGGTGGGTGAGCTTGACAGATAATAAAGACCCGCCGGTATAATCATCAAACCTTAAGCGTATGTCATCGAGCTTTACCTTATCTACGTCTATCTTAAAGGCAGAAGATTTTTCTTTTTTATCTGTTTCAGGCTTTGTTGGTTCTTTTTTATCCTTGCCTGCAAAAGCGTCAATAATGAAGGTGTAGTTGAAATTAGTGTCAGGTGCAGTGCGGTATACATTTGCGTTTACGCCTTTCAGCATTACCTGCTCCACAATCAGTTCTTTGTGTAAGAGGCGCAGTAGTGCCACATCCACCTTCAGCTCCTGCACGCCGAGCAGGGTGTCTTTACGCTGATCTCTTACCAGTATATTACTGAGTACAACAAATTTTGGGAAACCCACATTCAGATAGCCTATTTTTACTTCGGTCTTCAGTTTATCCTGCAGAAAGCTTTCGGCTTTGCCACGCACAAAGTTTTGACCTGAAGGCGTATTAATATAGACTATGGCGCCAATAAGCAGCAAGAGGATGCCACCAATGATGCACAGTGTTATTTTAATGAATTTACGCATTGATTTATAACGCAAAATAAAAATCGTGCCAACAAAAAAGGTCTGCCATTGGGCGGACCTTTTTATAATGTATTTCTAATTAATCTTCATACTCTTTAAGTGCTGCTTCCAGGCAATCCATGGCCGCATTAATGTCATCAGAATTGAGCACATAGGCGAGCCGTACTTCGCTTTTTCCTTTTCCGGCGGTAGCGTAAAAACCGGCGGCCGGAGCCATCATTACCGTTGCGCCATTGTGAGAAAAGCCCTCCCGCAGCCACTGCCAAAACCGCTCACTATCCTTTACCGGCAGTTGCGCAATAGCGTAAAACGCGCCGCCAGGCAGCGGGCATGTAACGCCTTCCATGGCCTGCAGGCGCTTTACCAGCACATTGCGCCGTGAGGTGTATTCGGCATGTACTTCGTCAAAATAATCAGCGGGCAGGTCAACCGCGGCCTCGCCTAGTATCTGCGCGAAAGATGGCGGGCTCAGGCGGGCCTGTGCAAACTTCATGGCAGCGTCAAGTACCTGCTGGTTGCGGGTAATAAAGGCACCAATGCGGCCCCCACAGGCACTATAGCGTTTTGAAATGGTATCGAGCAATATGGCGTGGTCTTCAAGGCCGGCGAGCGACATGGCGGAGATATGCTTCCTGCCAT
>JACMPD010000239.1 GCA_014377675.1 Taibaiella sp. | reverse complement strand
GCGTACCAATCCTGGATTAATGTTACTCAATAACGGAGTTGTGGTTAATAAATGGAGTTACCTCGACTATCCGAAGGATATTGTACTTAATAATGGGCAGCTGGATATAAAGTAGTTGTTAATTGATAGTAGGCTTATTTAGTGAATTTAGAAATAGTATGGGTGTTCGAACTTGGATATTATTAGTGGCAGTGTGTTTCGCTTGCTCCTGCAGGCCAACAGTATATACGCCCAAGCCATCTGGGTACTTTAGGTTAGACACGCCTGCGGCGCACACATATCAGGTATTTGATATGCCTGGTTATCCGTTTACATTCGACTACCCTACCTACTGCGTGATAGAAAAAGATACTGCATTTTTCAGGGAGAAGGCAGATAATCCTTATTGGTTGAATATCAGTTTTCCTTCACTTGGCGGCATGCTCAATATCACTTATAAGGCAATTAACTCCAAAGAAACATTTGATAAAATGATGAGTGATTCCTACTACCTTACCAATTACCATAACAAAAAAGCGAGTTATATTGATAATACGGAGTTCCGAAATAGTAGTGGTGTGAGCGGTATATTGTATAAAGTGGGCGGTAATGCAGCATCAAGGTATCAGTTTATAGCCACTGACAGCACTAAACACTTTCTGCGGGGGGCATTATATTTTAATACAACCCCTAACGCTGATTCCTTATTGCCTGCTAATGACTTCATAAGTGCAGACATTGAACGGATGCTGGTAAGTTTGAAATTCCGCTAAAAAAAACAGTTTGGATTATGCTGGAAATAATATTACTTTTGCACCCTGATTTACCGGTAGCGGGTCACATAGTTCAATGGATAGAATAGAAGTTTCCTAAACTTTAGATCCAGGTTCGATTCCTGGTGCGACCACACAAACAACACGTTTTATTGCATGCTTGCTACGTTCTTCATCACAAAACCCGCTTCATCGGCGGGTTTTATAATTCATTACACTGTCATAATTGTAAAATAAAGTAAATTACATCTTTTCCTTACCAAATTTCCTTTACGCTCACTATGTTCCTTTCAGCCAACCTGATTCACGATGGTATTGCCTTCCTACCTCAGGGAAGTGCCATTTCTATTAATGACGAAGGTGATGTACTGGAGTTACTTGAATATTCGCCAGAGGGTACAATAATTCACGATGGAATTTTGGCGCCGGGTTTTGTCAATGCCCATTGTCACATTGAGTTGTCACATATGAAAGGCTCAATCGCGGAGCATACCGGCCTCATTGCTTTTCTTAAAAATGTATCCCTTTGCAGGAATAACTACTCCGAAATACAAAAAGAAACTGCAAGAACAAATGCCTATAACGAACTGATTAACAATGGTATTGTTGCGGTTGGCGATATTTCTAATTCAACTGAAACTTTAGGTGTCAGGGCATTAGATAAGTTGCATTTTCACACATTTATTGAAGCGTTGGGTTTTTCGGAGCACGGTGCGGCCACGTCATTTAATTATGCATTAAAAACCTACAATGCGTTCTGTGATCAGCCACAGAGCCATAAATTATTAAAACAATCAATAACCCCTCATGCCCCCTATTCTGTTTCTTCGCATTTGTTCCGTACAATAGACGCATTTGATACGCAATCTTTATTAAGTATACACAATCAGGAAACCGAAGAAGAAGGAAGATATTATAAATTAAAAGAAGGGGGAATTCGGGATTTGTTTTCTGCTTTAGGTATTGATGACACCTATTTCAGGCCGACCGGACAGTCTTCTATTCGCTCTTTTATGCATTGGCTGCAAGCAAAGAGAAAGTATATTTTCGTACACAATACATTTACAGAACGGGAAGATATTCAACACATTAAAGATTTAGGTGTAGACGCGTTTTGGTGCCTTTGCCCCAACGCTAATCTTTACATTGAAAACAGGTTACCTGATGTAAATATGTTTCTGCAAGAGAATATTTCTATTTGTGTTGGGACTGACAGTCTGGCGTCTAATAAGAAACTTTGCATATTATCAGAACTTTCAACACTTAAAAACCATTTTCCGTCGTTGTCTTGGGAGACGTTACTCAGGTTCGGCACCTACAATGGTGCGTTAGCCTTACAAATGCAGGATGTAGCAGGCCGTATTGAGGTGGGCAAAAGACCGGGGATAAATTTAATTACCGGACTGGAAGCTACCGGCAATCCCAAAGTTACAAAAATTATATAGTCCTGTTTGCAGTTGGAGCAATAGGTGTTTACTACCTATGTAAATCCATCATAGGCTGCATTTACCAAGATATATGCTGTTACTTGTTGCAATTATTTTTAATTCATCGTTTGCTATCAGCCTTTTTTGGCTGCATTAATAGGCGATAGAGTTTCCTGTCAATGTGCTGGTTACATTACCATATTTTGTTTGATTCCTTCCTGAAATCATTATTCAGAAATATGGGAAAGCAATTCATGTTGTTGCCTACTGGCACGAAATTTTTAGTGCCGTTGATAAACCATTAAGGCATAAATTTTCTAATCAAAAAAAACACAATCATGACAAGATTTTTCGCAGGGGCCATCTTAGGGCTCGTAGCCGGACTACTTTTAGCACCTGAGAAAGGTGAAGACCTGAGAAATGAAATAGCGGACACCGCTGAAAATATTAAAAAGAAAATCATGCGGATTGCTGGCAAAACAAGTGCCGAACTTGATGACCTGCGCGATATACTCGGGAGCGAAATTGAAGGGATGGGAGAAGATGTAAGACACCGCATACTTACCATACTTGATGAAAGCAGTGAAGGCGCCCGTACTATACAGCGTACATTGACCACTGAACTCAGATAATAAATACATAAAAAGTGCATCTATAGCAATGGCTGTGGATGTGCTTTTGTTTTACTTAATTTGCCATTGCCTCGTCCCTATTAAAAACTATCCTGAATTCAGTTCCTTTATTCAGTTCGCTGGTAATAAATATTTCCCCTCCCAGGGACTCCACCTGCCTTTTTACCATAAATAAGCCCATCCCCTTCCCTTCCACGTGCATGTGAAAACGTTTATACAATCCAAAAACCTGGTTACCCGATCGGTCAAGGTCTATCCCAAGCCCATTATCCCGGAAGATAAAACCAATATGCTCGCCTTCAACAAAACTTGTAATATTGATCACAGGGGCTATGCCTGGCTGCTTATACTTAATGCTGTTTGAAATAAGATTATAGAAAATACTGTAGAGATAGCTTTTGAAAATCAAAATTTCCCCAACTGCTGAAAAATCAGTGATGATCTCGGTACCGGTAATCACCACAATTGACTCGATACTTAAAGCTACGTCATCAATTAATTCAGATAAAATTACCAGCTCCTTATTGTCATTTACATTACTCTTAACCTGTAAAACTGAGTTGATATCTTTAATTACGCTGTCTAATTTCGTGGCTGAAATTGATAACTCATTAAACATTTCCTCAGCTTCTTTAGCATCAAGGCCTGATTGCAACAAATCAGTTATGCCTATTATGTTAGCTACTGGTGAACGCAGATTATGAGATATTATATAAGAAAATTGTTCCAGTTCTTTATTGCGCTGCACTATCTCTACTATCATTTTCATTCTTTCTACCTCAGCCTTTTTTCGTTCGGTAATGTCAAGAGATATACCTAAAATCGATTGCTCCCGTTCGCCGGCAGTTGTGTACGGCATTTTAATTGAATGAAATATTCGCCGCTCGCCGTTTACATCTATAAATTCCTGTTCAGGAATGATCTTCGGCTTGTTTGTCTTTATTACTTCTATATCCTGATTATGATAAAACTCTTCCTTATTTCCTGAAGGTAATATCTCTTTCAGTCTTCGGTTAAGCAATTGGGCAGGTTCGAGTCCGTACAGTGCGGAGCAACTCTTATTCGCGAAAAGGTACCGGCCATCAGACGCTTTTACAAAAATAGCATGTGGCAACATATCCATTATTAACCTCAGGTTCGCTTCTGACTGTGCCAATGCCTCTTCAGCCAGTTTCTGCTGAGTGATGTCATGCAGTATCCCATGGAGCCGTTCCGGCTTTCCTGCATGACTGAATTCAAATTTGTTTTCTGCATATATATACCGTATAGACCCATCCCTGCGTACAATGCGGTGATAAACTGATGATGAAATAAAATTTTCTTCTGCATCCCTTATCACTTGATTTACACGTACGCTATCCTCGGGGTGTATAATTGAAATATAGTAGTCTAATGAAGGAGTTATATCTTGCCGTGAAAGCCCCATTATTGTGCATGCCTCATCAGACCAGGTACTGATACCTGTTTTGTAATTTATTTCCCAGCTGCCGAGGTGAGCTATCTGCTGCGCCTCCTGCAACATGAACTCATTTCGCGCCAGTTTCTTTTCAGCTCGCCTCCTTCTTTTTTCTTTTTCAAGTACATCAAGTGCAAAAGAAATATCGCCAGCCGCTTCTTCGAGCAACCTGATTTCTTCCGTATTAAAAAAACCAATCTCTGTAGCGTGTAAGTTAAACGTATACGTTATTTTGCCCGATTTTTTTATTGGTAAGACCATATATGAGTTAAACCCTCGTGCGGCTGCATATTGGCGCCAGTGTACTGTGTCAGTATCAGTTAATATGTTGTTTGAAATAAAATATTTTCCGGTTGCCAAAACAGATGTTGTGGGCCCTTCCGAGCCATAAAATACATTTGAAAAGTAGAAAATATCTTCGGGTGCAGCGCCTCCATCCTGTAGCACAGTCAATGTTTGGTTATCAACATCAATAGCAGCTATCCAGGCCATTTTGAATTTGCCATAATCTACTGCAATGCGGCAGGCTTCCTTAAAAACGGTTTGTTCATTATTGGCGTGTACGATAGATTGGTTTATCTGGCTAATAAATGCATATAACCGGTTGGCGTAAATAAGTTTTTCTTCCACTATCTTCCTTTCCGTAATATCTCTGATAAACGCGCAATAGAATTCATTGCCTTGATGATTAATAGGGATAACGCTTATCTCAATTGGGAAAACATCTCCTTTCCTGTTTAGCGCAATATTCTCTTCCAGCTTATTTAGTGAAATGCCCTCACTGCCACTAAAATAGTTTTTTAATCCATCTTTATGCAGTCTTCTGTTTTTGTGTGGTATTATTGTTTCCGAAATAAGTTTGCCAGCTATCTCCTCTTCTTTCCAGCCAAATATTTTTTCTGCGTTAGGGTTCCATTCAGTAATAGTGCCGTCTGGTCCGAAGCAAACAATAGCATCCATAGCGGCATTCATAATGAGCCGCCTGATTTCTTCACTTCTTTTCAGTTTAACATCACCCCGCTTCCTTTCTGTAATATCGTGCGCATAACAGGCCGTGCCAATTACCCACCCTTTTTTATAAATAGGATAAAAAGATATTTCAAACCACGCTTCGGACGGAATAGCCAAAAATTCAACGACTGTAAATGACTCCCCGCCAAATGCTCTTTGATAATAACTGTTCCATTTTTGTTGCTGTCCCTGCGTGAGCATTTCGTCCAGCACATAAATTCCACTATTACTAAGTTCCGGATGGTTTACCTTTATAAGTTCTTCAAATTTTCCGTTAGACGTAATAAGCTTAAAGTCAGTACCTACACTCCACATTAGATCCCTGGTACTATTTATTAGCGCATCAAGGTTACTGTGATTAAATTCAATTTGCGTCTGGATTCTTTTTTTATCTGTTACATCGGTAATAGTAATAAAAACTCCTTCCACCTGGCCCGTTTCACTCAATACAGGTTTCATCTGGTTGTTAAAATATACTTTCGCTCCAGATTCATTTAAAAACTGTACTTCCGATTCCCTGCGTTCACCCTGTAATACAGAATTGTATAACTGCAACAGATTTTCATATTGTTCGGGAGCAGCAAGTGCAAAAATGGGTATTCCCTTTTTAAGATCAAATTTCAGATATTTTTTAGCATTTTCTTTTGCATTCCTGTTAAAAGATAAAATATTTAAGCTTAAATCGAGCATTATAAAGTTTTCCTCAGTATGATTAAGGAGCGTCTCAATGTCGTTATAGCTATTCTTTAATTGTTCCCTGCTTTGGTGTACTGTTTCTTCTATAAGTTTCCGCTCTGTTACATCTCTGAAGTTGCCAACGAGCGCTATAATCTTATTGTCATCGAGCAAATTAGTCGTAGTCCCTTCAACCCACACATAGTGACCATCTTTATGTTTTATCCTGTTTACTCCCCAAATAGGTATTCCGGGGTTTTCCATTGCTATTTTGCTCCTTTGTAACACATCTGCTATGTCTTCAGGGTGGAAGAATTCAGCTGCACTCTTCCCGGTTACTTCATCAATACTGTACCCTATCATTCTTTCGGTTGAAGGTGATTGATAAAGTACCTTACCTTCAGCGTCTTTTAATGAAATAAAATCATATGTGTTTTCCAGTAGCGCTTTGAACCTGCGCTCATTCTTATAGAGTTCTTCATTTCGTTCCGTGAGCTGTTGCTTAAGATTTTCATTCAGTTCTTTTAATTGTCGCTCATGCTCTTTTTGTCCAGTAACATCCCTTATTAGTACAGAACTGCCAATCAGCGTTTCCGCACCATACATTGCGGTAATTAAAATAGTCGCATCAAAGAAAGAACCGTCTTTTTTAATCAGGCTGCATTCATATGCAGCTTTTGATTTATTCTTCGCTTCAGCAAGTAGATTGAATGGCACATTATGGGCGATATCTTTCTGCGAAAACAACACGGATATATTTTTTCCTTCGGTGTCTTCCTGCGCGAATCCTGTTATCGTTGCTAAACCAAAATTCCAACTTTTGATTGTCCCATCAATATCAAGTAATAATATTACGTAATCGTCTATTTTATCTATCATTTCTTGATAGCCGCTCATGCCAAAGTGGTTTTATTATTGAGGTTGGTATGCTTCTTTTCGAGTTCTAAAGTATGAAAATTAACCGTATTTTCACAACACCTTAAAATATATTTATTTTTACTATTTTTTTTAAAATTATATTTAAATTTAAAAAATATAAAAAATACGATGTGCTTTTTAGATGTTCTGAACCTGCTAAATATTTAATAATTATTTAACGAAAATATTATCTGGGATGTGCAGCACAACCAACGCCAGTTAAGCTTAATTATTGAGCAATTTTCCGTTTAAGTCATTAACTTTATAGCGAGACTACAAAATTAATACAAATGGGCACAGCTTATATCATTGCGGGTTATAGAACAGCAGTAACAAAGTCAAAAAAAGGCGGACTTCGCTTTTACCGGCCTGATGATCTTGCTATTGACGTAATAAAGGGTTTGCTGGCAAGTGTGCCTCAACTCGATCCCAAACTGGTAGATGACGTAATAGTTGGCAATGCAGTACCAGAAGCCGAACAGGGGCTGCAGGTAGGCAGGATAATTGCCAACAAAGCTGTTGGTGAATGGGCTGCCGGGCTTACCATAAACCGTTATTGCGGTTCAGGACTCGAAAGTATAGCTATTGCTACAGCGAAAATACAAATGGGAATGGCGGACTGCATAATAGCCGGTGGCACTGAAAGCATGAGCCTGGTACCAACAGCGGGATGGCGTACAATGCCCAACTATGAACTGGCGAAAGAAAACGGGAACTACTACCTGAGCATGGGCCTGACAGCAGAGCAGGTTGCAAATGACTATTCCATAAGCCGTGAAGATCAGGACGCTTTTTCTCTTCGTTCTCACATGCGCGCTATCCATGCTATACAGGAAGGCCATTTTAAAAATGGCATAATGCCAATTAAAGTAAAAGAGATATACATTAATGAAAAAAATAAACGTGCAGAAAGGGAAAATATTATAGATACTGATGAGGGGCCGAGGGCAGATACATCGCTTGCCGTATTAGCAAAACTGCCTGCTGTATTCGCAGATAAAGGCTCCGTTACCGCAGGCAATTCATCACAGACATCTGATGGTGCCGCATTTACTATTGTAATGAGCGAAAAACTGATGAACAGCCTGGGTCTGCAACCCATTGGCAGGCTCGTAAGCTGTGCCTCAACCGGGGTTGACCCGAGAGTTATGGGCATTGGCCCCATAAAAGCCATACCCAAGGTGCTTAAAAACGCAGGTATGAATCTGGGTGAGATAGATCTGATTGAATTGAACGAGGCCTTTGCTTCGCAGTCGCTCGCTGTTATCAGGGAGCTCGGGCTTGATGATAATATTGTAAATATTAATGGTGGCGCAATTTCACTTGGTCACCCCCTTGGCTGCACCGGTGCCAAGCTAACCGTTCAAATATTGAATGATTTAAAACGCCTTGATAAACAATATGGTATCGTTACTGCCTGCATTGGTGGGGGACAAGGGATTGCCGGAATTATTGAGCGTTTCTGATTATAAGGAAATTCTATATAGTTACCAAGTGCAAAAAAATCAGCATTTAATTAGTTTCATGTGTACAAAATTATTTCGTTTTCTTAGTGTCATTGCGGCATGTTCTGTTTCAGCGTCATGTACCGATACAAGTACAGAGAAAGAAGATTTGCAACGACCCGATATGGTCACCTATCCTGAAAAAGGTGAAATGATATTACATACTGACAGAGCCCCGCAGCTGGAAACTCCGCTTGCGGTGTTTAGGCAGGACTTTACACCTAACGAATATTTTTTTGTCAGATGGCACCTTTCTCAGTTGCTTACAAGAATCGATATTGATACATTTAAATTATATATCGGGGGACATGTGGCCCATCCACTTGCGTTCTCGCTGAATGAACTTAAGACAAAGTTCCCGGTAGATTCAATAGCTGCGGTGGCGGTCTGCTCCGGCATTGCGAGGAGTACTTTTAATCCTAAAGTCCCAGGTACGCAGTGGCAAAACGGCGCAATGGGGAATGCAATGTGGAAAGGTGTTAAATTGAAATATTTATTGGCTGCTGCCGGCATAAAGAAAGCTGCAGTGGATGTAACCTTTCAGGGTATGGACAACCCACCCATGCCGGGTGTGGCACCTTTTATTAAATCACTGTCAGCGGAACATGCGGATGATGGCGAAGTGCTGGTTGCATATGAGATGAACGGGCGACCTATTCCACTCCTCAACGGCTACCCTTTGAAGTTAGTGGTACCAGGCTGGTATGCCACCTACTGGATAGGTTCTTTGAATACTATTAAAGTGCTCGACCAAAAATATGACGGCTTTTGGATGACAAAGGCCTACCTGTTGGTGAACAATAAAAGTGCATCTGAAAAGCCGGATAGTCTTTCAAAAGATATGGCCCCAGTCACCAACATTCATC
This sequence comes from Taibaiella sp., assembly GCA_014377675.1. Classification (GTDB taxonomy): domain Bacteria; phylum Bacteroidota; class Bacteroidia; order Chitinophagales; family Chitinophagaceae; genus Flavipsychrobacter. The sequence continues at coordinate 14,200 of JACMPD010000239.1, read as the reverse complement.
TGCATTCGGTATTTGTGGAGCCAGATGCGACTCAGGTGGTTAAATCAGGGCAAAACTGCCTGGTGGAAGGGCTGGTGATTACTGATGGTACTCCAGTAAAAAAGGTGGAGTTATCGCTTGATGATGGTATAACCTGGCTACAGGCAGAACTTAACCCTGAACTTGGAAAATATGCATGGCGCCGGTGGAAGTATAATTGGAAACCGACAAAAGCGGATACATACCAACTAATAGTAAGGGCTGAAGATATTAACGGCAATACACAGACAAACAAACAATGGAACCGTAGCGGATATGCGCGCGGATTTATGGAACATATTGAGGTAAATGTGAAATAACGAATTCATGAAAAGATTACAATATTTGGGAGTCGTTACGGTTTGTGTCCTGTTACTTCAGCTACCCGGCTGCAAGAAAAAAGAAGCGAGACCGGTAAAGAAAAGTGAGCATTCATTTACATTGAAAGGAAGCGTAAGACAAATGTTCATAATGCCTGAAGAACCTGAGTTTCCTGAAGGCGAAGGCAAAAAGGAGTTTATTGCAAATTGCGGAATTTGTCACTCTCTGAGATATATAAGCATGCAGCCTGCCTTCCCGCGTAAAATATGGGACGCAGAAATACATAAAATGATTGTGAAATATAAGGCACCGGTTGATTCTCTTGTTGCCGTGAAGATAGCTGACTACCTCACTAAAATAAAAGGGGCATAATAGTAAACTTACCCGTTGGGCGATTTTTAACGGACATTTTTTTGATTTCCACCAAATCTGACAACCCGCTAAAATACAAAAAGAGGCAAAATCTAATGACAATGCCTCTTTGAAATTATTTACACAGTAACTCTACATTATATATGGGCTGTATGCGCTAAAAGTGCCAGTTACAGTTTTTAGATTGCCCGTGTCATCTCTCAGATACAAATTAAATGTACCACTGAGATAGGTATCATTGGTGTTATTAAGGTACAGTTCGGAGTAATAGATTTCATAGTTTCTGCCGCCGCTGAAATATTCATATAAATGATTCTCTGAATTATTACTGCCATTTTGAATGTAAGTGCCATTTGCCTTATACGATCCATATGTTTTAAGATGTAAATCGAATTGGCGTGCACTTGAAGTATTGTAAACATTCAAAATTAGCGCAGACGAGCTTGCTGTTTTAATTAAGGTAACTTCCACATGGTTTTCATTAGAAGCCGGGTTGGTAGCATTTAAGGAAAGATCCATTCCATTATCTAGTATAGAAACAGTATTTATATTGCTATAATTATTGTCGTTTTTTGCACAGGAAGAAAACAGCAAAGTACACAGGCAGAGCAGAGCAAGTATTTTTTTCATTAACCGTAGTTTTTGTAAAAATGATTTCTTTAACGTTCCAAAGATACAATAGCAATTGTTTTATACAAGCAACGGCAATAATTAAAGTAAGAATAACTGCCAACACAGCGTTTTATTATTAACTTTATTGCATGGCAAAGCAAAAACTCGTAGTGCTGACGGGTGCAGGGATCAGTGCTGAAAGTGGACTGCGCACCTTCAGGGATGCGGACGGTTTGTGGGAAGGATACAATATTGCCGATGTGGCAACACCACGCGCCTGGCGTAAAGATCCTAAACTTGTACTGGAATTTTATAATATGCGCCGGAAAGATGTGCAGGCGGCACATCCTAATTCTGCGCACTTCGCGCTCGCTGAGCTTGAAGCGAATTTTGATGTGCACATTATCACACAGAATATTGACGACTTGTACGAACGGGCTGGCAGCACTAAGGTAATGCACCTGCACGGTGAAATTATTAAAATGCGAAGTGAGAAAAATGAAAACAAGCTATACCCTGTTTTAAACGATATAGCCTGGGGCGATAAAGCAACGGATGGCGGGCAGTTCCGGCCTCATGTTGTCTGGTTTGAAGAGCAAGTACCTATGATAGAACATGCAGTCCCAATTATGTATGAGGCCGATATTTTTGTTTTGATAGGCACATCGCTGGCAGTATACCCTGCTGCTGGTCTTGTCGACTATGTTAAAGAAAAGACTCCTAAGTACGTGATTGACAAGAAGATACCAATAGTGGACCGGTACAGCAATGTAGTTCCTGTTATGTTGCCTGCTACCGAAGGGATGGCTAAATTAAAAACTATTCTTCTTGAACTGAGTGAGGGGATATAATTAATATTAACCGCAAAAAAATCAATGCAAAAGAAATATTGAGTGTAACGCATAAATAAATTGCTAAAAACTAACTCTTTAGCTTTTTAAAATTATTTCTCCAGACTAAACAAACTGTCTACAAATTCTTCCTTATTAAAGATTTGCAAATCCTCCATTTTCTCGCCTACACCTATATATTTTACAGGTATCTTAAACTGATTTGCTATAGCGAGCACTACCCCGCCTTTGGCAGTTCCGTCAAGTTTGGTAATTGCTATTGCGGTAACGTCTGTTGCAGCGGTAAAGTGTTTGGCCTGCTCTATGGCGTTTTGCCCCGTGCTTCCGTCAAGTACCAGCAAAACTTCGTGAGGGGCATCAGGCATTTTCTTAGATATCACCCTGCGTATTTTACTCAGCTCATCCATTAGGTGGGCTTTATTGTGCAGCCTCCCCGCCGTATCTATAATCACTACATCACTTCCCCGGGCAATGCCACTTTCCACAGAATCATAAGCCACAGCGCTAGGGTCGGTACCCATTTCTTTTTTCACTATTGGGACACCAACCCTTTCGCTCCATATTGTAAGCTGATCAACCGCAGCGGCTCTGAAGGTGTCAGCGGCGCCCATTAATACTGACTTACCGTTTTTCTTAAAGTTATATGATAGTTTACCAATGGTCGTTGTTTTGCCTACCCCATTAACACCGACAACAAGTATTACATAAGGTTTTTTTCCGGCCGGTACATCAAACCTCGTAAATTCGTTTGATGAGGCCTCGGTAAGCATATTCATTATCTCTTCTTGCAATAGCCTGTTGAGTTCTGATGTACCCAGATATTTATCTTTTGCTACCCGTGCCTCAATTCTTTTTATTAACTCTACAGTAGTATCAACACCTACGTCAGCGCCAATAAGGGCGTCTTCCACCTGGTCTAATACTTCGGTGTCCACTTTATCTTTTCCCGCAATCGCTTTGGTAATTCTTGAAAAAAAGCCCTCCTTGGTTTTTTTCAGGCCTTCGTCCAGCGCTTCTTTTTGCTCCTGCTGTTCTTTGTTGCGTTTGAAGAGTTTATCAAATAACCCCATGGTGTATGTTTAGAAAACAATGCGAAAGTACTGAATAAAACTAACACAGTTAAATAACTGGTGCCAAAAACAACTGATCATATCTATTTAAATTTTCTCTATAATAAAAATGAAAACAAATGAGTGGTACAGCAGTTTAAAAACTAATGTTTACCCGCAACATCGATAACCTAATTTACTGGCATGGATTTGTATGTTCTCAAAAGAAAAACAACAGCAATGAAATATAACGATGCCACAAACAAGAGACCCGACGGGGAGCGTGTCTTAAATGACAGAAGTGTGAAAATAGATATAGCTGCGAATGTTAAAGAAATTATTAATGAAGAGACCTGGGGCAAAAATGACCGCAATAGCATTACGGTTTTTAAGAACAGTGTAATGACCATAGTATTGATGGCCTTACAACAAATGGCAGAAATGCAGCCCCGTGAAGCTGAAGGCACCATGTGTATGCAGGTGTTGGAAGGCACAATTGAAGTAGTGATGGAAGGAAATATAGAGACTATTTATGATGGGGAGTTGCTCGCGATAAACAAAGGAAACTTTTACAGCGTAAAAGCATTAGAAAAAACAATAGTTTTGCTCACTGTCGCCGGGGTCGAATAATCCGTACATTGTGACAACAAAAACAAACTGATGGTTAAAGTAGGGAGATACAACACGCTAACAGTATTGAAAGAAGTTAATTTTGGTATGTATTTAGATGGAGACGGCGACGAAATCCTCCTTCCTAAAAGATATGTAACCCCTGGGTTAAAGCCAGGTGACGAAATTGAGGTATTTATTTATCATGACAACGACCAACGGCTGGTGGCGACAACAGCAAAACCCGTTGGGCAGGTTGGCGAAATAGTGATGATGGAAACCGTCAGCACTACGCCTCACGGTGCCTTTATGAAATGGGGGATAATGAAAGATGTGTTCGTGCCTGTAAGTCAGATGTCATCACGAATGGAGCCCGGTCAAAGATACTTCGTATTGCTTTTTATTGATGAAAAGACTGGCAGGGTTACTGGTACTGAGAAGATCGACCGCTTTCTAAGCAATAATGACCTTACCGTTAAGGAAAATGACACTGTGCAACTCGTGGTTTATTCCAAGACAGACTTGGGATATAAAGTAATTATCAATAGCAAGCATCTCGGTCTTTTGCATTTTAATGAAATGTTCAGGCAACTGAAAGTTGGTGACAAACTTGATGGGTTCATAAAGCATGTACGGCCTGACAATAAAATTGATGTATCGCCCGGAACCAGGGGTTATGAGAAAGTGAGCGCTGAAGAAGAGAAAATACTCTCGCTTCTGAAGGAAAACGACGGCTACCTTCCCTATAACGACAAATCAGACCCTGATGTTATTTATAATATATTTGGGGTAAGTAAAAAGACTTTTAAAATGACCATTGGAGGCCTGTACAAAAAGCGGCAGATCTCTTTTAGCCAGACTGGTATAATACTGGGAGATGAAAGTGCGGGAGAGTAAAAAGGCCTTGGATATTAATGAGCCGGTAAAAATTTCATTGTGATTATTTCAGGGGCAACTCCATTATATAATGTAGTTGCTTCATTTTTTTGATTCGGGCAATCCCAAAGTTTTATTACATTTGCCCCACAATAATTGAACTCATTAAATCACTTCCATTTATGGCATACGATATTATCGTAATAGGCAGCGGACCAGGCGGGTATGTAGCCGCTATACGCGCAACACAATTAGGTTTTAAAACAGCAATAGTTGAAAAGGAAAGCCTTGGGGGTGTCTGCCTCAACTGGGGTTGTATCCCTACAAAGGCCCTGCTGAAAAGTGCCAGCGTTTTTGAAAGTTTCTCACATGCAGCTGACTACGGTCTTGAAGCTAAAGATTTTAAAGCGGACTTTGGTGCTGTAGTAAAGCGCAGCCGCGGTGTTGCCGATAAAATGAGTAAGGGCGTACAGTTCCTTATGAAAAAGAATAAAATTGATGTGATAATGGGTATGGGTAAGCTCAACGCAAAAAAAGAAGTTGAAGTAACCGGTACTGATGGTAAAGTAACTGTGCTGCAAGCCAAACACACCATACTGGCGACCGGCGCACGTTGCCGTCAACTGCCCAACCTGCCAATTGACGGCAAGAAAGTGGTAGGCTATCGCGATGCAATGGTATTGCCGCAACAACCTAAATCCATGATTGTTGTTGGCTCTGGTGCTATTGGTGTTGAGTTCGCTTATTTTTACAATAGCATGGGAACTAAAGTGACCATTGTCGAGTTCATGCCACGCATTGTGCCTGTAGAAGACGAGGATATTTCAAAAGAACTGGAAAGAGTGTTCAGGAAAAAAGGCATGACTATTATGACCAATTCCTCTGTTGAAAGTGTAGATATTTCGGGCTCGGGCGTAAAAGCCACTGTAAAAACAGAAAAAGGCGATATTGTGCTTGAAGCGGATATAGTGCTGAGCGCAGCTGGTATTGTAGCCAATATTGAGAACGTTGGTCTTGAGGAAGCGGGTGTTAAAACTGAGAAAGGCAAGGTTTTAGTAGATAAATACTTCAAAACCAATGTTGATGGTATCTATGCCATCGGTGATATTACACCAGGGCAGGCTTTAGCGCATGTGGCATCAAAAGGAGCCGTTATTTGTGTTGAAGCAATTGCTCATAAAGAAGGAAAGCATAAGCATATGCCAGAACCTTTAGACTATGGCAATGTGCCGGGCTGCACTTATTGCTCACCAGAAGTAGCCAGCGTCGGTCTTACTGAGAAACAAGCGAAGGATGCCGGTTACGAAATAAAAGTGGGTAAATTTCCATTCTCGGCATCTGGCAAGGCAAGTGCCTCCGGCGCTACTGAAGGATTTGTAAAAGTAATATTCGACGCTAAATATGGTGAGTGGTTAGGCACACACATGATCGGTTCTAATGTTACTGAGCTTATAGCAGAGACTGTTGTAGCTCGCAAACTAGAGACAACATGGCATGAAATACTCGACAGCATTCACCCCCACCCTACTATGAGCGAAAGCATCAGGGATGCGGTAGAAGTGGCACTGGGTGAGGCTATCCACCTATAAATTGGTATATTTTATAAAAGCAAAAAATGGGTAGCAGTTTTGTTACCCATTTTTTATTAGGTTTGAGAATTGATGTAATTTTAATGTTTCATATGAAATTTCTCTGCCCTGCAACCTGTGAAACGAAGAATAAAAGTAAAATATAAATAAATGCGGCATTTTCCGTTGGTGTATGCAATCAGTACACATATTATATCGTCACTTGGTATTGAATGTGACAGTCACTGGCAAGCCGTTAAACAGGGAAAAACAGGCATAGAGCTTCATAATAACCTGTTAATCAGCGCTATGCCCTTTATGGGTTCAATAATTGACAATGATGCTTGGCGGGTGATTAAAAACAATGTTCAAGACGAATCGCTCACTCCTTTTGAACAAATGGCGGCGTTTTCCATTGGGAAAGCAATGGAGAAAGTTCAGGGAGCAATAAACCTGGATGAAACAATATTTATATTGGCAACTACCAAGGGCAACATTGAGCTTGCTTCCACTACAAATGAATTAAGGCTACCGCTCTCTGAAACAGCCAAAGCAATTGCGTCGTATCATGGTTTTAATACAAAACCGATAGTAGTATCTAATGCCTGCACATCAGGTGTGGCAGCTCTTTTACATGGACTAAGACTATTGCAGAATGGCAGCTACAAACATGCCGTGGTTTGCGGATGCGATAGGTTCAGCAGGTTTGTATTATGCGGTTTCCAATCATTTATGGCCACTTCTCCCCTTCCCTGCAGGCCGTTTGACGCAGACAGGCAGGGAATTAACATGGGTGAGGCGGCCGCCACCATTATTCTTTCAGTCAATAGCACAGCCCAACCGGTAGCTCAACTACTCAGCGGTGCTACTACGAATGATTCCAACCATATTTCAGGCCCCTCCCGTACAGGAGAAGAGTTGGCAACGGCTATCAGGCGCAGTCTTATGGTTGCCGCTCTGGTGCCGGAACAAATGAATATGATATCTGCACATGGCACTGCAACCATTTTCAATGACGAAATGGAAGCTAAAGCGTTTCATCTGTCAGGGCTGGCTAACACTCCGCTTCATAGCTTTAAAGGTTTTGTAGGGCATACTCTGGGCGCAGCTGGCATATTAGAGAGTGCTATGGCACTGGAAAGTTTGCAAAAACAAATGTTGATCCCTTCCCTTGGTTTTCAGACTTCAGGGGTTACAAAGCCGGTGAATATTACCACAGAACTCAAGAAAGCTGAGATTAATTACGTACTGAAAACATCATCAGGGTTTGGAGGTTGCAACGCGGCAGTTATTTGGGGGAAATGTTAGTAACCTGAGCTACTGGCAAAAAGAAGGACAAGACGAATGAAGGGAAATTTAAAATTTAAAAGGCTGCTTTTGACGAAGCAGCCTTTTAAATAAAAAATTATATATGCAATTTGAAATATTCCAATGTACGTTTCAAACCTTCATGACGATCCACTTTTGGTTCCCAGCCTAAGATTTCTCTTGCTTTGGTAATATTTGGCTGGCGTTGTTTAGGATCATCCTGTGGCAGGGGCTCATACACTATTTTTGAAGTAGTGCCAGTAAGTGCAATTACCTCTTCCGCAAATTGTAACAAGGTTATTTCTGACGGATTACCTATGTTTACTGGTCTTGGGTAATCTGACATCAGTAACCTGTAGATACCTTCTACAAGGTCGTCAACATAGCAGAATGAACGTGTTTGTGAACCATCACCGTAAACAGTAATATCTTCTCCACGCAACGCCTGGCTCATAAATGTTGGCAGTGCACGGCCGTCATCGAGACGCATTCTCGGGCCATAAGTATTAAATATGCGTATTATCCGCGTATCCAGTTTGTGAAAAGTATGGTAGGCCATAGTAATGCTCTCCATGAAGCGTTTAGCCTCATCGTACACACCGCGCGGACCAACAGGATTTACATTACCCCAGTATTCTTCCGTTTGCGGATGCTCCAGCGGATCACCATAAACCTCTGAAGTAGAGGCGACCAATATTCTGGAGCCTTTTGATTTGGCGAGACCAAGTAAGTTATGCGTACCAAGTGCCCCAACCTTTAGGGTCTGAATAGGCATTTTAAGATAATCAATAGGGCTTGCTGGGGAAGCAAAATGCAAAATATAGTCAATATTTCCTGGCACATGCACGAATTTAGATATATCATGATGATAAAACTCAAATTCTTTAACGGGAAACAAATGTTCAATATTCTTTATGTTTCCGGTAAGCAGGTTATCCATACCCACAACCGAAAAGCCCTCCTTCAGAAAACGGTCGCATAAATGAGAGCCTAAAAAGCCCGCAGCCCCGGTAATTAGAATTCTTTTACTCATATTATAAATGTAATTTTAAAAGCTAAGAAAATATTGTTGAACGTTCGGCTAAAATAACAATGTTTTAAGTCAATACTAAATTAACCATAAAACAATTCAATCATCAAATTACCACGCCGGATTGAGACGGACTTAATCCAATCCCCCTCTATCCCTCAACACTTCTGTTACAGGCATTTCTAACGTTTCATGCACTTCTTTGTTTACAATTTTTCTTCCAATACTTTCATAGTAGAATCCAAACTCCTGCATTTTTTCAATTGAATATACGTTTCTGCCATCAAAAATGCATGGATGCGCCAGTGTTTTCGCTATCCGGTCAAAATCAGGATTACGGAACTCACTCCATTCGGTTACCAATATAAGCGCACTTGCGCCGTCTATAGCTTCGTAAGGACTGTTAGCGTAGCTTATTTTTTCACCATATATTTGCTTCACATTTTCCATAGCCTCAGGGTCAAAAACGGTAACTTTAGCGCCCGCATCCAACAACTCATTAATCAAATCTAAAGCCGGAGCATCCCTGATGTCATCAGTTTCCGGCTTAAATGCCAGGCCCCATATGCCGAATTTACATGATGAGAGGTCGCGACCAAAGTAGTTTTTTACTTTTTCACCCAGTATGCGTTTCTGAAGATCGTTAACATTCATAACCATATTCAGGATTTTATAGTCATAGTCATACTCCTGAGCCGTGAATGCAAGAGCTTTCACATCTTTTGGAAAACAACTGCCACCATACCCTATCCCTGGAAAAAGGAAACGTTTACCAATCCTGCTGTCGCTGCCCATGCCAATGCGCACCCAGTCAACATTGGCACCGGCCCTTTCACAAAGGTTTGCCATTTCGTTCATGAAAGAAATACGCATTGCGAGATATGAGTTCGCTGCATATTTTGTCATTTCAGATGACCTTTGGTCCATGAAGTAGATAGGGTTGCCCTGCCTGATATATGGCTGGTACAGTTCATCCATTACTTTCTTTGCCTTTTCTGATGTTGTGCCGAGTACTATTCTATCCGGCTTTAGAAAATCTTCAACCGCAACTCCTTCGCGCAGAAACTCAGGATTAGACACCACATCAAACAATGAAGTATCCAGATGCTGCGCAAGTACTGCATGTACTTTCTCGGCAGTGCCAACAGGTACGGTACTTTTATTAACAATAACTGTGTAGGTAGTAATCAATTTACTCAATGAACGGGCTACATCAAGCACGTATTGTAGATCAGCCGAACCATCTTTCCCGGGAGGCGTAGGCAATGCCAGGAAAATCGCTTTCGCCCCTACAATTCCTTCACTAACTGATGTGGTAAAATGAAGCCTGTCTTCCTTGATATTGCGCTCCAGTAATACTTCTAGCCCCGGCTCATAAATAGGTGTTTTACCTTGCTTCAGCTTATTTACTTTGTTTTCGTCAATGTCAATACACATCACGTTATTGCCGGTTTCGGCAAAACATGTTCCCGTAACAAGGCCCACATAGCCTGTGCCAATTATTGCTAGTTGCATCTATCTATAATTTTAAGGACGTAAAAGTAATCGTTTTTTTAATTATTTTTACCTTTCTCAGGCTATGAAATTATTAATGTTACATGGGGCTATTGGCTCTTCTGCGCAACTATGTCCGCTGGCGCAGGTTTTAGGAACAAAATACAGTTGCCATTCGTTTGACTTTAGCGGGCATGGCCAAAAGGCTGCATCTGGTATCCCCTACTGTGTTGCGGCTTTCGCAAGCGAAACAATAGGTTATATGGATGACCATAATATAGCGCGGGCTGATGTTTTTGGGTACAGCATGGGTGGCTATGTAGCTATGTATCTGGCGCTGCATTTCCCTGAACGAATTGGTAAAATAATTACCCTGGCTACCAAATTTCAATGGAATGAATCAATTGCCGCTAAGGAAATATTAATGCTTGATGCGGAAAAAATTGCAGTAAAACTTCCTGCATTCGCAAAAACTTTAAACGAAAGACACACTACCACAGACTGGAAGGATGTTTTAAAAGCTACAGCGACAATGATGACCGCAATGGGTACCGACAATCCTTTAAAATTAAGTGATTACTCACAAATTCCGCATCAAACATTGGTAATGCTGGGCGATCGTGATAAAATGGTTACGCTAGAAGAAACGGTGAATATATACAGAAGTCTGCCTGATGCGCAGTTATGTATTTTACCCGGCACCGCCCATCCTATAGAACAACTTAACTTGCAACTATTTGAAGCTATAGCTGTTCCTTTTCTGCAGGCAACATAGTGCGGAACCAACCAATATCCGAGCAGTCCAAAAACAAAATTACAACGCTATGTACCGGAACAATATATTAGGCTTGTTCATTGTGTTACTCTTTGCTTCTGCCTCATGCTGGGCACAAAAGGTGGACACGAGTTATTATAATATGATGCAATGGAGGATGGTGGGGCCACACCGGGGAGGCCGGACAGTTGGGGCTACAGGAAACGCTGCCGAGCCCAACGTGTTTTATATAGGGGTAAATAATGGCGGAGTGTGGAAAACAACTGACTATGGAAGAGTGTGGAAGCCGGTTTTTGACCAGATGCCAACAGGGTCAATAGGAGACGTAGCTGTTGCCCCCTCAAACCCAAGGGTGGTTTATGCGGCCAGCGGCGAAGGCCTTCAACGCCCAGATTTGTCAGTTGGTGATGGGGTCTACAAATCAACCGATGCCGGAAAAACATGGGTAAACACCGGCCTGAATGAAGTGCAGCAAATAGGTGGCATAGCAATAGATCCACGTAATGACCAGAAAGTTTTTATAGCGGCCCTTGGTCACCCCTACGGCGCTAACAAAGAACGAGGTATTTACCGAACAAAAAACGGCGGAAAGACCTGGCAACAAGTATTATACATTGATGAAAACACCGGTGCTATACAAGTTACGATAGACCCCCAGGCGCCGGAAACAGTATATGCTGATATGTGGGCCGGCAGGTTAGCGCCCTGGGAGAATGGTTTGTGGCAAGGAGCAGAAAGCGGCCTGTTTAAATCAACGGATGGGGGTGATACCTGGACGCGCCTGCGTAATGGCCTGCCATCTGCAGGCGACGGCCTAGGGCGGATAGGGTTTAGCATAGCGCATAGCAGACCACAACGTATGTATGCTTGTGTTGATGCAACAACCGGTGGTGGCTTTTACACGTCTGATGATGGTGGGAAATCGTGGGCAATGCAGAGCCCGGACAAAAGGCTTTGGGACAGGGGAAGTGATTTTGCGGAATGCCATGTAGACCCCAAGAACCCCAATACAGTTTATGTAGCCAATGTAGTGACTTGGAAATCAACAGATGCCGGTAAGACGTGGGTTGCGTTCCGTGGTGCACCGGGAGGCGATGACTATCACAGACTATGGATTAATCCTGAAAATTCAAATATCATTTTGCTGGCAAGCGACCAGGGAGCAATAATTACAGTAAACGGAGGGGAAACATGGAGTTCATGGTACAATCAACCGACCGCGCAATTTTACCATGTTAATACAGATAATGCATTTCCTTACAATATATATGGTGGGCAGCAGGAAAGTGGTTCAGTCGGAATAGCAAGCCGAGGCAATGACGGACAGGTGACCTTCAGAGAGTGGCACCCGGTCGGTGTGGAAGAATATGGCTACATAGCCCCTGACCCGCTTGACAATAACATAATATACGGAGGTAAAATAACCCGCTTCAATAAAGCTACCGGGCAAGTACAAAATATTGCACCAGAAGCGATAAGAAGCGGCAGGTACCGTTTCCTGAGAACTGCCCCGGTTATATTTTCACCAGTAGATAAAAAAACACTCTATTTTGCTGGCAACGTTTTGTTCAAAACGGTGAATGGTGGAAAATCATGGGATACAATCAGCCCCGATCTAAGCCGGCAAAGCTGGGATATACCATCCTGTGTAGGAGTATATGCTGATGAGAAAGTAAGAACAATGGCCCGCCGTGGTGTCATATACACCATTGCACCTTCACACAAAAACATTAATACAATATGGACAGGAACCGATGACGGGCAGCTACACATAACCCGAAACGGTGGTAAAACATGGAGTAATATTACCCCTGATGAAGTAACCAGCTGGAGTAAGGTTTCGCTGATTGATGCAGGTCATTTTGACAACAATACAGCCTATGCGGCAATAAACAAAATCAGGCTCGATGATTTGACCCCCTACATTTTACGCACCCACAACGGAGGACAAAGCTGGCAACAGATAAACAATGGCCTGCCAAACGCACCGGTAAATGTTGTACGGGAAGATCCGCAAGTAAAGGGACTGTTGTTCGCCGGTACTGAAACTGCGGTTTATGTATCTTTTAACGACGGTGATAACTGGCAGCCATTACGCCTGAATATGCCGGCAACATCTATCAGAGATCTTGTTATTAAAGATAATGACATAGTGGTGGCGACCCATGGCCGTTCTTTTTGGGTGCTCGACGGCATTAATGCCCTGCGGGGTATAGCCAGGGAAAATGGGATAAGTAAAACGACACTTGTTAAGCCAGGGGATGCTTACAGAGTACGTTGGAACATGAATACCGACACGCCATTGCCGCAGGAAGAGCCAGCCGGCCAAAACCCTCCGGACGGCGCCATTATTGATTATTACCTTGATGCAACAGCTACCGAAACGGTCACCCTTGATTTATTAGATAATAAAGGAAGAAAAATACGAACTTTCAGCAGTGAAGACAAGCCTTATACGATATCAGATGTAAATATTCCACTTTACTGGGTGCGACCTCAGCAAATACTATCGGGTAAACAAGGTGCGCACCGCTTTTTGTGGGACATGCATTATACACCATTAGCTACAACACCCGCCTACCCTATCGGCGCTACTTATGGTGCCACAGCACCAAATCCATCGTCGCCATGGGTGATGCCTGGCAATTATACAGTGAGGCTGACAGTTAATGGAAAGACTTACACCCAGCCGCTGCAGATAAAACAGGACCCGCGGGTAAAAACACCAGTAAATGAGTTGATAAAAATACATGATTTATCATACAGGTGCTACGAGCGCAGTTTGACGATAAAAACGATTCTTGATTTTGAACCTTCACTTTCAAAAGAAAGTGCATTTAATGAAATTTTTGATGCAAATGTGCTGTATTCAACGCTGATCGACGTTAAAAAAACACGTAGGGAAAACCTGGAGCGGCTGAAAGGGACTTTTATGAGTCTTATGGGTCAACTGCACGAAAGTGAAATGCCGGTTACCAGGCAGTTAGAAAAAGCGGTGGAGGAAGCTGATGCCGCCTTTACACAACTAACGAAGTTTTCTCATGTAAAATAGGGGTAATTGATAGGCCGATCAATTTTGCTGACTGATATTGCCATAAAAGTGATGCTGGTCACTGAATGCTATTGAGCATTTGTCAGTTCCATAAACTTTGATTCCAGACTGCGTTTTCGCACCATTAATTGGGAAAGAACGACACCATTTTTAATGCAATATCCGTTGATATCAGCAGCACCTATGCCATGTTCTCAGGTTAGCAGCAGTACGCCCTCACTTGCTTTTATCGTTGTAAGGCCCGGCATCTCGCTGATCACCTTTT
>JACMPD010000238.1 GCA_014377675.1 Taibaiella sp. | reverse complement strand
CTAGAAAAAAGAATAACTATAATTCACCAGCTAAATTCCTAAATTTACATAAGGTTGCATTTGCTGCTTGAATTCGGCAAGTGCCATTTGGTATAATGTGAGTGCTGTTATTAGCTATATTATTTTTTTTAAAAAATCCTATTGGGATAAATAGTCTATTTTCTGATGTTGTACTAGGAATTAGTATATAAGTTTCTGGATTTTGTCTATCTCTAAATAAATAAGGAGTACTGGCGAATTTCTGAGTTGATGGAGCAATACTACCAAGACGAAATTTTCTCACATTTTCAACTCTTTTAAGAACATTTGGCATTGACTTTAACTCACTGGGTTCAATATCAACTAACCATAAACACCAACGTGGAATTCCATTCAAAAATTCATATGCTGAGATTAAAGGCTTAATAAATTTTTCTGCTTTAGGCTCACTTTCAATCAACTCCGTTTTTTCTTTGTCTGATAGTAATAAGTTTCCACCATCCAGAGGCATATTACCAAAACTCATTTGAGGTACCAGACAGATAGATTTATGACGTTTAATAATGGTCAAATCCTTTCCTTCAACTAAATAGGGGTTTATATTTCCAACGCTAATTTCAAGTGCGTCACCTTTGATATTTTCGTATTGATATAATTTTTTTTGTGAAAAATTGGTATTTTGATGTCCAAATCCTATTATTATGCAGTAGACGGCTGCAATACCACGAGCTTCATTATTCCATTTAAATGTTTGATGAGCAAAATCAATCTTCATTTCGTACCTACCAAATAGTATATTCCATAATATCCCAACTTGTTCGCCTTGCGATATAGAATTGGTTGAAACAAAAGCAACTTTTGTATTTAAATTTTTTAAAATTTGAGCTGCCTTTACATACCATGCTGTTACGTAGTCAAGAACGCCAACATTATTTTTTTCTCCAAATACATTCAGCAAATCTTCTCTTTGCTTCTCCGACATTAGTTTAGAACCAATAAATGGCGGGTTGCCAAATATATAATTATAGTGCCTTCCTTCCTCCGTTATCAAACTTTGCCAGTCGGTGCGCAGGGCGTTACCATGTACTATTGTGGCACTTTTGCGCAGGGGTATGCGCACATAGTAGTCGCCAAAGGTGGCGCTGATCAGTTGGTTCAGCTGATGGTCCATCAGCCACATGGCCACCTGTGCTATCTGTGCCGGGAACTCCTCATACTCTATACCATAAAACTGGTCTACATCTACCTCAAAGTATATCTTTATATCGGTAATAGACTGTTTTCGTTCCAGCTTGTCTTTCAGCAGGTAGGTAACCACCTGTATCTCCAGCAGCCGCAGCTCCCGGTAGGCTATTATCAGGAAGTTACCACAACCACATGCGGGGTCTGAAAACAGCAGGCTGCGCAACTTGGTATGGAATTTCTGCATTTGCGGGCGGCTGTCCGTTTTCCTGAATTCATCCCACAGGTCATCAAGAAACAAAGGCTTTATCACCTTCATTATATTTTTTTCGCTGGTGTAGTGCGCGCCCAGGTTGCGGCGGGCTTTTTCGTCCATCACACTCTGAAACAACGAACCAAAAATGGCCGGTGAAATGAGACTCCAGTCCAGGTAGCAGCACTCCAGCAGTATGCCGCGCATTTTTCTATCAAACGAAGCGGTGGGCAGGTGTTCTTCAAAAAGTTTACCATTCACATAAGGGAATGCGGCAAGTGCGCCGTCAATGTTTTTCAGCCGTTTAGGTGTTTCTGTATTCAGTATTTCAAAAACCTGGCCTACTCTCGCCGCAAGGTCATTGCCATCTTCAGCGGTAAAAAGCTCAATATAATCTTCGAATATACTCTTTTCAAAAATGCCGGTATCGTCAGCAAACAGGCAAAACAGCAGCCTTACAAGGTATAGCTCCAGCGCATGCCCGTCATACCCAATGGCTTTCAGCTGGTCATGCAGCTTCCCCATCAGTTCCGCGGCCTTTATGTTTACAGGGTCCTGTTCTTTAAACTCATGCCTTTTATAGCCTGAGAGAAAGTCGAAAAGATGAATATGATCAACAAGTTTGGTCACCTTAAATTCTCTCTGCGTGTTTTCATCAAGGTCATAAATGCGCAGCCGTTCAAAGTCACAAACAATAATGTACTTTGGCAGTTCATGCTCTTTTATGCCGGGAAAATAATCTTTGGCCTGTTCATAAGCGCGGTCAAGGTCATGCCCGCGGCTTTTGTGTTCTATCAGCAACATTCCCTTCCACAGCAAGTCAATAAAACCCTGCCTGTTATTGGCTTTCCTTACCCTTGTTTCAAAGGTGGCTATCCGCCTCCTCGTTACTCCAAAGACATGGAAGAAACTATCCCAAAACGACTTGGCTTCCGCATCTTCATTGCGTTCATTATTCCATTCTTTACTGAAAGCAAGGGCGCGGTCACGTATTTCATTAAGGCTGAGTGGCATGGGTAAGTTTACAATTTCTATGGTAAAGATAATTGGCAATGCGGATAATAGTAAAATTTTATGCGGGCCCTGAAAAACCAACACCACACCGCCAAATTATAAAAGCAGGCAAGCAGGTAAATTCACATACACATACGTTATTACAATAATTTTAACAGCATTTCCGGGCCTGCCTCTCACTCCAATAAGATTACAATTTGCGTTAACCTTTTGAACAGACCAAACAGTACGGTAATTAATCGTTCCGGCTAGTCCCCCACATCAAACCACGAAATACCAAACCGCCCTTTCATAAAGTAGATATTTACAGAGTCGCCTATTTCCAGCTGCTGATACAAGCTTTTAGGTACGTGCACTTCCTCTATATTTTTCCGCAATCCCCAGGGCGTCAGCTCAAAAAGGCGCATGGTGGCCTTGCCAGTAGATGTTCTTTTATCTAAAATTTTCGCGGCATACACTTCCGGTTTCCCGTTGTCATAACTATAGTTGAGTATAACAACGGAGCCATAGCTGTAACCTGCTAACATAAAGCAGTAGACAATTGCCGCAGACACCTCTTTGCCATTTTTTAGTGAAAATGCCCTGGTGCCGATGAGTACAACAGCAATCAGCAGCACCGTGACGGCAATGACAGGCAGCCATAAATTAGTGTAATCAAATATGTTGTAATCTACTGCGCCTCTTAGCAACACGCTTATT
>JACMPD010000237.1 GCA_014377675.1 Taibaiella sp. | reverse complement strand
TAATATTAATTCTGGCTCGCCTTGAATTTCTTCACGGCTTCCGTTAATTTAGGTATTATGTCCATTGCTTCACCTAATACACCGTAGTCTGCGGCTTTGAAGAAAGGTGCTTCAGGGTCTTTATTAATTACTACAATTGTCTTTGAGCCATTCACACCTGCCAGGTGCTGTATAGCGCCTGATATGCCTACTGCAATATACAGGTTCGGGCGAATGGTACCACCTGTTTGGCCTACGTGCTCATTGTGCGGACGCCAGTGGCTGTCAGCAACAGGGCGGCTGCAAGCCGTAGCGGCACCCAATTCTTTAGCCAGTGCTTCCAGTACATACCAGTTTTCAGGGCCTTTCATACCCCTGCCGCCTGATACTACCAGTTCTGCTTCGCTTAACGGAATTTCTCCTGTAGCCTTGTTCACTTCTTTTACCTGCACTGAAAAATCAGCGTCAGTAAGGGCAACTTCCAGCTTTTCAACCGTAGCTGATCCTTCCCCTGTTACAACCGGGAAAGAGTTTGGCATAAGACCTATCACCTTTACATCGCTGCTGATATTTACAAAAGCGAATGCCTTGCCTGAAAACACGTTTTTCTTTATTACGAAACCATTGCTGAGGTCAGGGTAGGAGACAGCACCGGCCACCATGCCTGCCTGCATACGGGCAGCTACCCGTGGCAATACCGCCCTGCCGGTTGTGTCATGAAGGCCCACTATTACTTTAGCGCTTTCTTTCTGCGCAGCGGCTGTCACCACTTTCGTATAGGCGCGGCTGTTAAAGTCATCAAGTCGCGCATCGGTGGTGTGCAATACTTTTTGCGCACCATACTGGCCCAGGGCCTGCATGGCCTCATCACCCACTTTACCCACTGCTACCGCGGTAACACCGGTACCCATCTGCTGGGCTACGTGTGCAGCGTACTGCACGGCTTCCAGCGATTTTTTCTTAAATACTCCCTGCGAATGTTCTACTAAAACAACAACCATAAAAGCTTGAAAATTAAAAATTATTTAAAATACTCCGGGCCTATACTGTGCCCCGGCTTATATTACTTTCGCTTCGCTATGCAACAACTGCACCAATTCTTCCATATTATCCGCTGATATCATTTTTACGCCTTGCTTAGTCGGCGGCATTTCATAAGAAACGATATTGCTCAAGGCACTTATTGCGGCGGCAGGTACTACTTTCAGCGGCTTGGTTCGTGCAGCCATTATACCGCGCATGTTTGGTATGCGGGGTTCTGCCACACCCTTCTGGCAACTGATGACAACAGGCAGCGAACATACGTTTGTTTCCTCTCCGCCGTCTATTTCCCTTACTACTGTTACACTGTTGCCTGCTACATCTACTTTGCCTGCAAAGCCCAGGAAGTTCATGTCCAGCAGCTCAGCTATCATGGCCCCAACGCTGCCGTTATTATAGTCTATAGACTCTTTACCGCAAAGCACCAGGTCGTAGCCCTGCGTTTTGGCATAGTCAGCAATCTGAGCCGCCACCAAGTAGGTATCGCTGCTGTCAGCGTCTATCCTTATTGCTTCGTCGCCACCCAGGGCCAGCGCCTTCCTCATTACAGGCTCAGCCTCTGCTTTGCCAACAGTTATTAAATGTACGGCTGTTGCCGCGCCGCTTTCTTTTAGCTCAAGCGCTTTCACCAGCGAATACCACTCATCATAAGGATTGATAATATAGGTAACGCCCTGGCTGCTGAAAATTGTATTGTTATCGCTGAAAGCGATCTTAGAAGTAGTATCAGGCACCTGGCTGATGCAAACTAATATTTTCATTTATACGGAATTAAATGCGATTTGGAAAGGATACAAAAGTAGGCAAAAAACGACAAAAACAGTTTTTTCTGCCTTACTAATAAATTTTCTTTAAAATATGCGTTATGCCGTGCGCGCCCTCAAATTTTTCTTATTTACCGTACCTTTGTCGTCACTATGAAACTTTTTTTTGAACATTTCGGGAAGATAATTATTATGCTTAGGGGCGGTATGGCCCGGCCTGAAAACTTACGTGTTTACTGGAAAGAGTTTATGGAGCAGTGCAATGATATAGGTATCCGCTCCCTGCCCATAGTGCTTATTATCTCCCTTTTTCTGGGCATGGTGGTTGCTATCCAAACGAGCTACCAGTTTGTAAATCCCATTATACCGCGTGATGTGGTGGCTGGTATTGTCCGGGACTCTACCATCCTGGAGCTTTCCCCTACCGTTATCTGTATTGTGTTGTCAGGCGTGGTGGGCTCTAAAATAGCATCGGAGCTGGGCAATATGCGGGTAAGCGAGCAGATTGACGCACTGGAAATAATGGGCATCAATACCAAAACTTACTTGGTAATACCTAAGGTGGTAGCGGCAATGATTATGGTGCCCTGTCTTATAGTAATATCTATAGCGGTGAGCATAGCCGGCGGGTACATGGCCTGCGTATTTTCACATATATTAACAAAGCAGCAGTTCCTTTCAGGGCTTCACAAAGATTTTCTTCCTTACAATGTATTCTTCGCCATTATCAAGGCGTTTGTTTTCTCCCTCGTTATCTCCATTATCCCATCTTACTATGGCTACTATGTGCAGGGTGGCGCCCTGGAAATTGGCCGCGCTTCTACCACATCGGTTGTTGTAAGCTGCATCCTCATTTTGTGTGCAGACTATGGGCTGTCTTTGCTGTTGCTGTAGTGCCAGCTCATTGCCATCCATTGTTAATCATCCACAAATAGTAAAGGCGGTATTGATTGCTCAATACCGCCTATACAGTATAATTAATAGAATTAGATCTAAGCTGTTACCGCTGTCAGCTTGCTGGTGCTGCGGTATACGTAAGAAGTATAAATGTGCCTGCGCGCAAACCTGGCAGGTGAGTCAGAATTAACCAGTTTTACATAAATAGCCTTTGGTACATCAAAGTACTCATATATATTTCCGTCAAGGAATGTAATCTTCAGTACCTGCGATTTGAATTCATAGTCAACAATAGTAGACCCTGCGGTAGTTACCATATAGTCAGCCAGTGTTTGCTGGCGTGTTTCCGGTGCTATACTTACCAGGAAGTGGTAAGCCTCTATAAGGTATTTGCTCTTTTCTTCCGCTTCCGCCTTTCCATCGGGGTTATCATGAAACTTATCAGGGTGCCAGGTTTTCACCAGGTTCCTGTACACGGTTTTCAATTCCTGCAATTCAGCTTTTTCCGTAACGCCTAAAAATTTCCTGTAATCAACAATTTTTTTCATAAACTTCCTTCATTTATCCTATTTCTACCTGTAAAAAGGGATAATAGAATACGTGTTTTTAAAATAAGTTGCAAAGGTAATGGAATATGGCCGGTTTGGCAAAAAGAGTTGAAGCTATAAGTTAAGTAAATATTAATTATCTGGCTGATGGGGTGGCGGTGAAGAAATCAACGATTAGACTTGTGCGTCCTTGAAAAAGACACTTCTATATTAAAAGTAAAATATGTTTCTTATTCATTGCACTAAAAATATAAGTACGGCAACTGTGGTTCTTAGCAGCATTTACATAAAAATGGAAAATATTTCTTTTTATTTCTTTTTTTATCTACTTTTATCTGACAAAAAACAATTTTGCGAATAGACAAATCAGTTACGGTACAAACAGTTACCGCCTTTCAGGACGGTTATCTATCAAATAGTGACATCGGCACAAAATACATTGAATATTGCTATATTATTTCATATTTTAATCATGTTTTGCCCAATAGTATTACGCTCGCAAGCAAATATAATTTTGCTGTTTCTTGTTACAATATTGCCAATACTTTCAAAATGGCAGCGACCCAGATATTGTAAGATCACCTGCATTTAAAACGTCTGCATTAAGCATGATAAGTAACTATGCTCTCCTGACAAACAATGTTTACTTTAATGAGATGTTGGACGATATCAGAGATGATCTGAATTTATATACTGGTATGTCAAAAGTTGACCTTGAAGCAGCCATTCAGTAGAACAATTATGAATATACTGGCAATGCCAATATATGATTGGTATTGTCAGTATCTTTTTTAACTAATAGCTACTCCATGAAGCAAGCAAAGGGAATAGTGAGATTTACATTACTCGGAATTGGAGTGTTCGTATTTTGCGACATAGTTTTTTACGTACTATGTTATGTCATTTTAAAAGTAATGAACGTTCATGTCTTTTATAGCTTGCATGGATTAAGTATTCCATGTAAATACTTGTCATTATCAAAAGCTATTGCCACAAGCCAGCTGCATCAATTAATATACGTTCAAGACATAGTGCATGCAGCCATCTTGTTAACTGGTTTGTATATTATTGATATTCACACGAAACCACAGGAAGGATGGCCGAATGTGACAGGTTTTTTATTGCTTTCAATACCTATATATCTATCTATCAAGGGGATATGTCGTATTGCTATTGAATGTATGTTAAATATTGTTAATATAAACGGAATATTTACGCTCAATCTATCGTTGTATATTGTATCGTTAGTGTTAAGCCGGCCCTTTTTAAAATCCCGCATTCTTCATCAAAATAAAAAATGGTTTTTTCTTCTGATCGCATTACCGGCATTTTTTATTTCACACGTTGTATGGTTTTATTTGTTGTTTCCGCAAGTTGCCTTGTTGGTCAGAGTTTAAATAGATTTATTGTTTCGGGAAAACAATTTACTAAGGGGGAGAAGATGACAGGCTAAGTACATTAAGTATTAACGATGGCGGACAACAGCCCCGCAAACCGCAAAAATTGTAATGCCTATAAGTCCGCCAATGCTGTCCGCTACCGCATCCATTACTTCAGCGGCCCGGCCCAGGGTAGGGATAGCACCCTGCAGCAATTCGATAAGAGATCCGAAGGCCACACCCATTGATAGCATGGAGAACAGCCAAAGAGGCTTGGTTACTGGCTTTGCACACAGCCACAAAAATGTAAAGCCAGCAAAAAAAGTAAAATGCACCCATTTGTCGGCCAGTGGCACATCAACCCTGGGTACGTTGGCAGCAGGCATAAAGCAGCCAGCTAAAATAAGCAAGGTCCATAGCACCGCTATAAACCTTGCTTGCTTTGTATATGGTGAAGTTGGAGAAAATATGCCGCGCATTATTCGCCCACCAGCTCCTTGTAAGCCGCCGCATCAAGCAACGCCGATACGTCAGCTACATTATCTACTTCCATTTTTATCATCCAGCCGTTGCCATATGGGTCGGTGTTTACACTTTCCGGCGTGCTTTCCAGCCCGCTGTTTACTTCTGTTACAGTGCCCGCTATTGGCAGGTACAGGTCGCTTACTGTTTTTACTGCTTCTACAGTCCCAAATATTTCATTGGCACCCAGGTGCTTTCCCTCTGTAGGAATATCAACAAAAACTATATCGCCCAATTCGTGCTGAGCGAATTCAGTGATGCCTACGGTAGCTATGTTGCCATCAAGGCTTATCCATTCGTGGTCTTTGGTATAACGTAAATTACCTGGAAATTCCATTTGTTTAATTTTTGGGTAAAAATAGCAAAATTGTTTGCAGTAGAAAATGATATTTTCAAATTGGTTTGGTTTATGCCCGCTGCTTCGCCTCCCTGCGTCCGGCATACCGCCGTGGGCCCCCCTACTTGTCGTAATGGAATAGATGCTCAGGAACAGGAAATCAACGACAAAGACGGCGGGTACAACAGGCTCCAACAATTCACTGCAAGTTAAAACCCCGCTCCCCACCGCATAATTCGTTACATTTGCCATTAGTTTATTAATTATATTTTGAGCAGCGCACCACAGGTAATATTAGGCATTGACCCCGGCACATTGGTAATGGGCTACGGCCTTATTTCGGTCAGGAATGGTACTATATCCATGCTTGAAATGGGTATACTCAAGTTGTCCGCCAAAGAAGACCATTCTGAAAGACTGCACCTGATTTTTAAAAAAATGGAATCGCTTATGAAAATACATAAGCCCACCCATGTAGCTATTGAGGCGCCTTTTTTTGGTAAAAACGTACAGAGTATGTTGAAGCTGGGCCGGGCGCAGGGAGTGGCCATTGCGGCCGCAATGGCCGGCGGATTGATGGCAACTGAATACGCGCCGCGTAAAATAAAGCAATCAATAACAGGCAACGGAAACGCCACAAAAGAGCAGGTATGGAAGATGCTGCAATGCACATTAAAGTTTGAAGAGGAGAGCCCCTATATGGATGCAACTGATGCGCTGGCCGTTGCGCTGTGCCACCACTACCAGCTAAGTAACCCTTTGGCAGCCATAACAATACAGAAAAAAGCTGGGAAGAAGAAAGTTACAAGCTGGGAAACCTTTCTAAGTGTTAACCCCGACAGGATAAAATAAAGTTTTAGATACCAAATTGCCTTTAACAATAAAATAATACAGTTAGAAGTGGTATATTGCAAACGTAATTCAAATCACCATTTTGATTTTATGTCGCAACCCAAGGTAAAAATATTGTTAGTAGAGGATGATCCGGTACTTGGATTTGTTGTAAAAGACTTTTTGCAGAAGCAAAATTATGAGGTAAACCTCTGTACCGACAGTGATACCGCATGGCAGCAGTTTATGAAAAACATATATGATATCTGCCTGCTTGATGTAATGCTGCCCGGTAAAAAGGATGGCATAGAGCTCGCTAATCATATAAGGAAGAAGAACGAGAATATCCCCATAATGATGCTTACATCCAAAAGTATGGATGATGACCGCCTTGCCGGCTTTGATGTAGGGGCTGACGACTATGTAATAAAGCCCTACAATATGCACGAGGTGCTTAAAAGGATTCAGGTTTTTCTCAAAAGAAGCAAAAAGAAAGAGCAGGAAGGACCGGTTTATTTTAAAATAGGGGATCTTGATTTCGACTATTCCAACCTTACATTAGTTAGTGAAAAGGAAAATTACCAGCTGACACAGCGTGAAGCTGATCTTTTTAGGTACCTGTGCATGAATGGAAACAGAGTGCTGAAACGGGACGAGATACTAATGAACGTATGGGGAAAAGATGACTACTTCCTCGGCCGTAGTATGGATGTATTTATTACAAAAGTGCGTAAATACCTCAAAAACCAGACGGCCGCCAAACTGCAGACCATACACGGCATAGGGTTTAAGTTTGTTTTTAACCAGGACGCCGAATAGAGTCACTACTTAAACAGCTTTTCAATCAACATTACCAGCTCCAATGCCTGCGCAGGGCCAGGGGTATATTGTGCCACAAACTTGCCTTGCTGATCTATAAGGTAGTAGGCGGGAAGCGACTGCACCGCGTATTGCTGCACCTCTTTTGATGCCCAGCCGCCAGCGGCATTAGCGAAAATGCCTGTAATTTTGTAACGCCGCACCAGAGACATGTCCAGCGCGGTGTCGTTAGCGATAGACACATATACAAATTCAAGCTCCCTGCGGCGCAGCAGATCTTTTATTTTTTTTTCACTCATTATTTCCCCAACACACTGCCTGCACCAGCCGGCCCAAAAATTTAAATACACCACCTTTCCCCTTAGGTCAGATAGCTTTAGCCTCCTGCCGTCGTTTGTTACCAATTCAAAATCGGGTGCCGGTTGTCCGGGTGCCAGCCTTTCTGCCATAGCTACCTGCCGCTCAATGAAAGGCAAATACGCACTTGCCGGCCAGCGTTGTTTAAAATCACTGAGCTGCGCTTGGGTTCGCGCAAGTTGCTGCCCGCGCGCCTTTCCATAAAGTTTTTGGGCCATGTAAAATTCTGCGCTTTCCCGTGGCATCACCTTCTTTACAATTGCTGCAACACTATCCTCCATTCGCCTTATGCCTGCAGTGTCGTTGCTGTGCCAGGCATATCCGCTTGCCTTTAACCTTGCCTCCACCGCGCCTGTAAGGTAAAGCAGGTACGGCGGCAGCTGTAGCAGGCTGTCATAAAATGCATCCGGCATAGCCTTCAACACGCTGTAGTTGGCAGCGGGTATAGTATCAGTAAATCTGTGCAGCCGCACCACTTCGTGCATTTGAGGGTATTGCTGCATGAAAAAATAGTTATAATACTTGTGAAACGCATCCCACCAGTTGTGGAAAGCCGCCGGTGGTTTTGCTATGTTTTGTGCCAAGTACTTCATTTCATCAGCATATGCGGCATCTATCGTTTTTAAAAACAGGCCCGGAGTATCATTGATAGCGGTTTTCAACTTTATAGAGTACTGATTCATTCTCCCTTTTTCTATTGTATGCTTCGCTATAAAGTTCTGTACATCAGCCCCCCGGCCGGCGTAGCGGATTGATGAATCAAAATGTTTGGTGTCTACCCACAGTTGCAGGCTGTCACCGGCATGCAGCAGCAGTTCTGCCAGGTGGTTGCCATGGGTAATTTCAACCTGCACATATTTCCCCGCCGGAGAAGGAAATTCAATGGTGAATACGCCGGTTTTAGAAACTTTAGCATAATATATCTGCGGATAATACGCCAGATTATTATCGTTAAATGTAAAAGTGACAGAATCAGACAGCGGTGAGGTAATATTGCCCGATATTTTTACCCCACCAACCGCATATAAGGAGTTGACAGCAAACAGGGGCAGCACAAGTAGTAAGAGTAAAATGTTTTTCATAATATTATCACACAAATATACACCCTGACACCAACACCAGCGCGAAAGAGGATCTGAATTCAAAATACTTTGAGTGTGGCGGGTTACCTTTTTTACATTTTGGTATTAATGTAACAAAACTACTAAAAAACAAAAGTTTATGAAAATACTGAAATTAAGCGTTATGACTCTTGCTATGGGTCTTTTTTTAGCTTCTTGCGGTGCAGGTAATGGCGAAGCCGCTAAAACCGACAGCACTTCTACTACTACTACAACTATGGAAGCAACACCAACTCCTGTTGTTGATACCCCTGTAGCGCCTGCTGCAAAGCCAGACTCAACTACCACCACTACTACTACCACCACTACCGAAACTAAAAAATAGTTTCCTGTTTATTTAATATAATGAGCCGCCGTGAGGTGGCTCATTTCTTTTTTGCGGTATTGGCCGCATTTCTTACTTCCGTATACGGGTTACTGCCCAACTCACCTTACATTACTTACCTTTGCCCCCGCTATGACACAAGAACAACTTAAAGCCATGAGAGACCGGGTGCAGCACTTGGAGCGTTTTCTTCGTATTGAAGACCGCTTGGCTAAGCTTGAAAATGACAGGCAGCTTACCCTATCGCCCGGTTTCTGGGATAATAACGCCCGCGCCACCGCCATACTCAAAGAAATAAAAATAGATAAGTACTGGACAGATCTCTTCAATAAAACAAGGGCGTCTGTTGAGGATGCCGCAGTGCTTTTTGACTTTTGGAAAGAAGGCGAAACTGAAGAAGAGGAAGTAAAGGAAGCATACGATATATCGCAGAAGGAAATAGATGAGCTGGAATTTAAAAGCACCCTGGATAAGCCCGAAGATGAAATGCCGGCTATCCTTGTTATAAACAGTGGCGCGGGTGGTACTGAAAGCCAGGACTGGGCGGAGATGCTCTTGCGCATGTACCGCATGTACGGTGAACGACAAGGCTGGAAAATAAGCGAGGTTGACGTGCAATATGGCGACGGAGCAGGCATAAAACAAGCTACCCTGGAGTTTGATGGCGCGTTTGCCTACGGCCTGTTGAAAGCGGAAAGCGGGGTGCACCGCCTGGTGCGCATTTCTCCGTTCGATTCTAACGCCCGCCGGCATACCTCGTTCGCCTCGGTTTTTGTGTATCCGCTTATTGATGACAGCATAGACATACAGGTAAGCCCCGCTGACCTGGAGTGGTCGTTTTTTCGCTCAGGCGGCTCCGGTGGCCAGAATGTGAATAAAGTAGAAACAGCCGTGAGGCTAAAACACACCCCCAGCGGCATAATAGTAGAATGCCAGCAGGCCAGAACGCAGGGTGAAAACCGCGAAAAGGCGCTTACGATGCTCAAAAGCCGGCTTTACGAAGAGGAGTTACGCAAGCGCCAGGAAGTACTCAATGCCACCAACTCATCAAAAAAGAAAATAGAATGGGGATCTCAGATCCGCTCCTACGTTTTCCACCCCTACAAGATGATCAAGGACCACCGGACTGATTTTGAAGTGGGTAATGTTGGCCCCGTAATGGATGGTGAACTTGATGATTTTATCAAAGCTTATTTGATGAGCGAACGCGACAATTAATCTCATGTTGAAAATTTATTGCATAAACATATCAAGCCTGCCTTCGGTTAAACTATAGATAGCGTACAAGTCATTGCCCTGGTTTAGACGGGAAGTTGCGGCTTTATAATGAAGCGCAGAGCGAATATGTCTTATTTCTGGTCCTTCTCAGGCGGCTGATGTATAGTAAGTTTTACTTTCTGGATGCGCATTTTGTCCAGTGCCAGTACAGTAAATTCAAAATTGAGGTATTTTACGGTATCATTCACTATCGCGAATTTGCCCAATATCTCCAGAATAAGACCGGCAAGTGAATCACTTTCGCCCCGTACACCGTCAAAGGTATCAGAAGGCAAGCCAATAACCCGGCACATATCATTGAGCAACGTTTTGCCCTCAAATGTATAGGTATTGTTATCTATTTTTTTGTAGTTGAGGTCGTCTTCATCAAATTCATCTTTGATGTCGCCAATTATTTCCTCCATTATATCTTCAAGCGTAATGATGCCCGATGTGCCACCAAACTCATCGACCACCATGGCGAAGTGTATACGTTTCAGCTGGAACTCTTTCAGCAGATCTTCAATCAGTTTCCCTTCATGGACATAGTAAGCCGGGCGCACCAGCGGATGCCAGTCAAAATTTACATCATCAAGATGAGGCAGGAAATCTTTGGTATGGATGATGCCTACTACTTTATCCAAGGTTTCTTTATACACCGGCAGGCGGCTGTAACCGGCTTCCAGGCAATGGGCCTGCACTTCGGCGAAGGTCATTTCGCAATCTATGGCCGTCACATCAAGCCGTGTACGCATTATTTGCGTCGCTGTGATGTTGCCAAACTTTAAAATGCCTTTAAATATATTTACTTCTTCCTTGGTGGCTGAGTGGCCTACCGTGAGCTCAATAGCGTGCTCAAAATCTTCATTGCTGATGTTATTGGCTGACTTTGAAGATATTTTACTTTCAATAAACTTTGTAGAATGTACCAATATGGAGCTTACCGGCCTGAAAACTTCTGTGAGCACCCTGATGTAAGGTGAAGAAAACAAGGCCATTCTCAGGTTATTTTGCGTAGCATATACCTTGGGCAATACCTCCCCGAACAGCACTAATAAAAATGTAACGCCCACCACTTGTATAATAAATGCCATTACTACACCCACCGTTGGTGGTATCATAGACTTGATAAGCATATTAGTGGTAATAACTATGGCTATATTTATAAAGTTGTTGGAGACAAGCAGGGTAGCCAGCAGCAGTTTGGGTTGCTCCAGCAGTTGCGTTGCCTGCCTTGCAGATCCTTTTTCTTTAGTCTTAAGGAAAAATATATCTTTTGCTGAGAGCGAAAAGAACGCCGTTTCAGCGCCCGCTATTACCGCCGTCATCAGCAATAATATAAGTACGACAATTATAAGCACGGTGGCGTTAGAAGTAGAAAACGATCCGGTTGCCTCTAATAAAAGCGTAAACTGTCTTCCGCCTTCTGAAATTCCTTCCAATGGTTAAAAATTTGTTGATTGTATCAAAATTAAAAAAAGACCTGAATAAAAAATAATGTTCCCTGTCTTTAAAACCTATATAAAAAATATGCCGCTATACCTGCAATAAAAAGAAGGAATAACGTTCAAAAAGGTCAATAAGATTAAAAGTATAGATTTTTTTTCAAAAAAGTAAGAACCGTCTTGGGAAAAGCGATGTTTTTTAGTTCTTCAGCCGCCGTCCACCTGCCTTCCGGGGGCAATATATAGATTCTATCTGCCAGGTCTAAAGTAAAAAAACGCGCCTGTATTATTCTGTGAGTGAGCCGTTGTGCGCTGCTGCCCGCGTATAAAACCGCATTTGTGGGCAAGCCCGCAGACCTGAATTTATCATTATCGGCTACCCCGGCAACATCAAGCGGAACGTCAGTTTCAATAAGAAAAGGCTCATGTAGGTTTTCCCATATGTCTTTAGGGCCGCGGCGGTGTATCCATATTAAATCTTTGTTACGAAGCAGCAGGTAGTGAAAATAGCGGGTATTCACCTGAACCCGTTTACTTTTTACCGGCAGCAGGGCAATCATGTTTTGCCGCAGTGCGATACAGTTGGTTTGCAGCGGGCACTCTGCGCAAAGTGGGGCGCGGGGTGTGCACACTGTAGCTCCAAGGTCCATAATAGCCTGGTTGTAAGCCGCGCTATCCGGCACATGCAGTAACTCAGTGGCCAGTGCCGCAAATTCCTTTTTACCTTCCGTAGTGTCATAAGAAGTATCGATGCCAAAATAACGGGAAAGCACCCGGTACACGTTGCCATCAACCACCGCACACGGCAGGCCATACGCGAATGACGCGATAGCAGCGGCAGTATATGGGCCTATTCCCTTCAGCGCCACAATGGCATCATAAGTTGCAGGGAAGACACCGTTAAGCTCTCCTGAAATGTATCGGGCTGTGGCCAGCATATTTTTGCAGCGGTTGTAGTACCCCAGGCCCTGCCATATCCTGAACACATCTTCATCTTTAGCTGCCGCCAGCTGCTGAATAGAGGGGTAAGTTTCTGTAAACCGCATATAATAGGGCAACCCCTGCAATGCCCGTGTCTGCTGTAGTATTATCTCCGACAACCATATTTTGTACGGGTCTGTTTCACTTTTCCACGGCAGGCTTCGGTGGTTTTCGTTTTGGTGCCAATGGAGGAGGGCGGTGGTGAAGGATTTTTTATTGCCGTCGGGGTTCATGGGTGCAAATTAGGGAATGTGGGGCGGGGCGCAAATTTAAGGTTTAGTAATTATAAACTTTCTATATTAATCCACTTTTAACTGTTGTACATATTTCTGCTTTCTGCTAGTAATTTTTATTGAATTTTAATGGTGACTGACTATGAATTCTACAGTTTAATTTGTACCTTTAATATTCACAATGATATCTTAAAAGAAATCATCCTATGCAAAGTCAGGAAAATTGCGAATGCAACGATTATTCACAACTCACAGCTAATACAGGGTTAGCTAATATTAACACTGCGCATCCATTGCTTGACGGTACCGGTTCTACTAAGGTTTTCACAGCCGGCGGTAAAGGCGCTATTATTAAATCGGTAACTATTAAAGCTACTCAGCCGACCACGAAAGGAATGGTTAGATTATTTATTGGTAATGCTGCCGGATCGGCTTTTGCGCTTTATAAAGAAGTACCCATACCCACCAATCCAGCCCTGACTAATACGCCCACACCTGTAATTGTGTTGCCTTCTTTTGAGATTACACTTGAAGGAGGTTTTAAATTAAGTGCCGGCATGTGTCTGTATGCTTCTACCCAGAACGAACAATCGTTTAATATCATTACCGAAGGGCTTAACTGGGATTACCCTACTCCAAAACCTTCAAACTGCTGCAACTATTTAAATAGCACGGCAAAAACAGGTATTGGAACTATTTCCGTGGCAAATGCATCCCTTACCGGATCAGGGAGTATAACAAATATACTCACAAGTTCACCTTTACTAAATAATGGCACTAACATAGCCAATGTAGTGATAAAGGCACTGCAAAGTACAAACCCTGGCATGGTACGGCTGTTCATTACGGACGGTACAACTAAATATCTCTATAAAGAAATAATGATACCGGAAACATTACAGTCAAGCAATAATCCGTCATTTAAGCAGATAGTGCCGATCAACTTTTCCTTGAAGGCCGGATATGTTATCGCAGCTTCTACCGAAATTGCTGAGGCTTTCGCTGTTACAGCAGAAGGATTGGATTGGAATTATGCATAATAACCCTTT
>JACMPD010000236.1 GCA_014377675.1 Taibaiella sp. | reverse complement strand
CTGAACTACTTCAGGGTGTACAACCGTTGGGGCCAGGTAGTGTTTGAAACGAAGAGCATATCAGAAGGCTGGGACGGTAACTTTAAAGGAGAGCCGCAGCCATTGGGTGTATATGTTTACGAGGTTCAGGCGGTTACTAACGCCGGTACTTTATTCAATAAACATGGTAATGTAACGCTGCTGAGGTAGTGATGATATAAGCCCCAACGCCATTGACTTAGTGGGAATATAGCCCTGAAAGGGCGGAATATATCAGCGATGGGCATCGCCCATCGGCACATAGCGGAAAACGGATAAGCCCTGAATGGGCGTAATATCATTGAGGCAAGGACAATTACTAAGGTGATATGGAGATTGTTTGCCTAAGTCAAGGACATTGTATAAGCACATAAAAATAATAGGTTTTTTTATTTTAAAATTAATTAATTTTATAGAATATATATAAAACAGATGTTGATTTTTGTTGTATAAATATTTTTACTGCTGTGTTATTGGGGCAATATTATCTGAACGAAAACAAGGCATGGGCATTAGGATATGGTGCGTGACTTAATTTCACTTCCGGAGCGCCTGTACCTTGTCTGTGGCAGGATTGATCAACAGCAAGCCATTATTCAACGCCGCACAGCGGGCAGTACATACTCGCTATTACAATAGGCGGTTGTGTTGCATCAGAACCGGCAGTGTAACGCTTATTCGTTAGTTTTTTTATGTATCGGGGCTGGATATCGCAGGTTCCGCCAGCATATTGTGGCTAATTATTAAGCGGTATAAAAAATAAAGCGCGGCGTATCAATTGATACGCCGCGCCTTACTTTTTAAATTTTTGGTTATCATGCTACTTGCTTGTGCGGTATAACCGTATAGGTATAACTACCAGACATACTGTTATCTTCACTAAAGGTAACCTCCACTTCTTCAGGCTCAAACATTTCAGAAACTTTTTGAGCGACACTTTTTAAAACAGAAGCCAGTATTCCATCTTTAGGATTGCCGGCGACAGCGGTTGATTGTTGGGTTTTCATGATAGAATTACTTTAATTATTAACCTTCCCTACAAATTACTTTACACAAACGTAACGTAATATTCATACTAATAGTATGCAAACATACAAAATCAGTGCCATGCAAAGTGCACTTTAACAAAATTATTAAATTTAGGGATAGAGAAGTTGTTGTCGACGAAATTCTATTTAATTAATTTGGATAGGATAGTTTATTTTGCATACCTTTGCAGTCCCAAATTTTCCCCAGCTGTTCCGCGCTGATTTTGTGGCGTGGAATATCCGCCGTTGCGCCGGGGAGATTGGTATTTTTTAACAATAAAATAATTATGGCAACAGAAAACAAGCTACAGGATTATGAGCTGATGGTCATTTTTACCCCGGTATTATCGGAGGAAGACTACAAGAACGCTCAGAAAAAAATTACAGACTTCATCTCAGCCGCAGGTGGAGAAATTGGCACGCAGCACGCGTGGGGATTACGCTCACTTGCATACCCGATAGCAAAAAAGACTACCGGATTGTATTATGTACTTGAGTACAATGCGCCCGCTGATACTAACGCGAAACTGGAAATTCAGATGAACCGTGATGAGACCATCATGCGCCACATGATTACGCGCCTTGATAAATATGCGGTGATCTATAACAACAGGAAACGCAATAAAAACGTAGCTGAAGAAACTGTATCTTAACAACAATCCTTGAAAAAAATGGCTAAGCAAAACGAAATTAAATTTTTGACATCCACAAGAGTGGAAAAACGCGCAAAGAAATATTGCCGTTTCAAGAAAATGGGTATCCGTTATATAGACTATAAGGACGGAGAATTCCTGAAGAAATTCCTTAATGAGCAAGGCAGAATGCTGCCGCGCCGTATCACCGGTAACTCACTGAAATTCCAGAGGAAGGTAGCCCAGGCTATTAAGAAAGCCCGCCAACTGGCACTTTTACCATATGTAACTGACCTTTTAAAGTAAACTAACATGAATATTATTCTTATAAAAGATGTTGATAACCTGGGCGCAGCCCATGAAATGGTAGAAGTAAAGCCGGGATATGCCCGTAATTACCTGATACCTCAGAAATTCGCGATTGAAGCCAGCCCTTCCAACAAAAAAGTGATGGAAGAACGCCGCAAACAGTTGCAGAAAAAAGAAGATAAACTGATGGCGCAGATTGCCAGCGTTACTGAAGTACTGAAAGCATCACCTATTAAAATAGGCGCTAAAATTGGTATCAGCGGTAAAATCTTCGGTTCGGTTACGGCTATCCAGATTGCCCGCGCTATACGTGAGCAGAAAGGATACGAAATTGACCGCCGCCGCATCAGCATTCTTGACGAAGTGAAAGAAGCCGGTATGCACAAAGCCAGCGTTGACTTCGGC
The DNA here is from genome assembly GCA_014377675.1 of Taibaiella sp. Lineage (GTDB taxonomy): Bacteria > Bacteroidota > Bacteroidia > Chitinophagales > Chitinophagaceae > Flavipsychrobacter. Next base: position 18,843 of record JACMPD010000236.1, on the reverse strand, counting down.
AAAGACAACACAGTTGAAATTGAATTTGAAGTTGTAGGAGAATAATCTTACTATAGATAGTTATAAAGAAAGCTGCTTCCGCAAGGAGCGGCTTTTTCTATGCATTTAAGCTAAACGTGCGACCGAGGTGAGGTGAAATAGAAAACCGAATCAATAAAAAATAGAGTTTCCGTGTTGAAGATGACGTTTTCATCATGCATATCTTCAAGAATCAGCCCGAGTTCTGTGTTAGCATAGTTATTTCTTCGTATGTTATAAAATTCGTTAAATTCTAGAATTTGTTAATGTCGTTCATTTCTACCTGTGCTGTTGCCAATACAAATCTTTGTTCCAACTCGGCAAATAAAATATTCTCCTGCTTAGTAAAGCCAAGCAAACGATCTGAAGTGTTTGGGAATATTAGATTATGCAAAAGAACGCTATTGAGAAACTCAAGCCAGGTTGCATAATATATAGCGTCATTCAATTTTATTACGTGCCTGTTATCATTACTAAGAAATATTCTGGCTTCTCCTCCGCGAGTCAGATAGCGGTCATCTCCAGGAATACGATCAATCCATAAGCCATGTTGCTTACAATACTCTTCTATGCTTTGGGCCTACTCTTTTTTAAAGATTGCGTTACGTTCGAAATTTGCTTTAACCATTGTACTTGTTGCAAAGCGGCCGCATAAGTAATTTCTGACTGCTGTGCAAGAATCTGTGCTCCCTTCAACGATAACTCCTGAAACGATATTTTTAATTTTGCATCGGGTATCATCTGATATCATTTGCAGCAAAAATACTAAAAATAACAGATACGCTGCCTTTCCTGTTTTACCCGGAACAACGCCGCAAACAGTTGCAGAAAAAAAAAGATAAAATGATGGCGCAGATTGCCAGCGTTACTGGAGTGCTGAAAACACCTCCTATTAAATAGGGGCTAAAACTGGCAAGCGTGTTTTGCCTTGAGAAGGAGTAAAGTACAATACGGCCGGGATTTTTATTTTACGGTACCATAGACTAATAAACTGATGAGCATTTAAAGCCCTATGCCGCCTACAAAGAAGGCTCAATATTGCATTTTGATAAAAAATAAGGAGTGTTCACTTTTTACAATGTATTCTTTACCCGTTTCTTTTTCTATAAAGATCCGGTTCCTGCTGGGGTCATTTAGCCTAACACCCAAAAACCATATAAACACTGCTGAGATAAGTGCGCCCGTGCAAGCTCCCCATTGCGTATTTTGCTTAAGTATATGCTCAAAAAACTGCTGTAGAGCGGCACCAACTAATGCAGAAATAACTAATGCACCAGGTCAATATCCATTAAATATTATCATAGTGTTTGGTATAAGAAGGTTAAATGCAAGTTAGCTGAAGTAAACGATTTTTTTGTTATGCGCCGGCAAAATGGTTTTTGAAAGTTCCAGCAGCTACTCAGTTCCTCGGTTTTAGGTTGGCTGTGCGCTTAGGAATGCCACACTTTTGGGGTGTGAGATACCTTGGGAGCGTGATTTATTAATATTGCAAAGCAAAAGAGACGCTAAAAATTAGCAGCTCTTTTGATGTTTTTTTTGAGTATAAACTTCTTATTCCACGTTTACTTTTATAACAATAAATCCGCTGCCTGAGGTGACTCTTACGAGGTAGGTACCTGCCGGTAAGGTGGATATATCAAGCTGATGTATATTGCTGCCGGTGTTTACGGGCCAGTTTCCAGTGGTTCGGATTTTACCATTCATGTCGGTTGTTGTTATGGTAAGCTGCTCTTTTGTTTTGCCTGTGTACCGCAGGGTGAAGTGGCCGTTATTGGGATTGGGGTAGAGAATGCAGTCCATCACCGGTAGGTTGGTGCTTTTTACGGCCACCTGTTGGGCCATGAATTTTACGGCACCGTAGGCGTTTATTTTTCCGTGGCCCCAGGTGGTAGTGCCGGCGGCAGGCAGTGCGCCTGTGAAACCGTCTTTTATGGCCGTGAGGTTAATGATGCTTTTGGTGCTGTCAGGGGTGAGGGTGGGGTTCAGTTGCAGCATCATGGCCACTATGCCCGCCACGCATGGCGATGCCATTGATGTACCCGCCAGTATGGCGTACCTGTACACATTCGTGCCAATGGTATCGGCACTTATTACTGCATTGTAGCTGTCGCCGCCGGGAAAGAAATTGCTGTCGCGCGAACTAACGGCTGAGGTAAGCGCAAAGCCCGGGGCGGTAATGTCGGGTTTTATCCGGTAGTCTCCGGTAGGGCCGAGGCTTGAAAAAGGCGCTATTCTGCCACGGACGGCACCTGAATAGGCCAGGCCGGTACCAGAGATATTAACAAAGCTGGTCTTTGACGTATAAGCGCCGACGGTAATTGCGGAGCGCGTGCAGCCAATATCAGAAACGGTCATTTTGGTATCGCCAGACACGGCCCAGGGGTAGCCGAGGCTTTTGAGGTAACCATAATACCCGACCGGCGGAGCCACATAACCTTCCCACATATCCACTACGCCTTCAGTGGCGCTAGTGGTCAGGCATATATTATCATGTACCCTGCTGTATAAGGATACAAATGCGTGCGGCTTTCCGTTGTACTCTGATAAGGTAGAAAATATGTTCACGAAGCATGTGTCACCGTTAGACCCAACAAGATTATAGGCTACTGTTGTATCCGCAAGGCAGAAATTAATAGTGGAGTCAATAGCCGCAGCTCCGTTGTACAGGCTCAGTTTCAGGCAAAATGTTTTGGAGGGATCGCCCCATATATCAACCCAGGTTTCCTGGTGATTACTATCCAGATAGGGAGAAAAAGTAACGAATGTACTTACTGTGTTGTTGGTGGCGGTAAACGCTTTTTGCAGGTGAACCGTATCGGCGCCATTGTTACCTGCAGCACAAACGAATATTTTTCCCGCACCTGTAAGTGCATCGCAGGCCTGGCTGAAGAGTGAATTGCCATCATGCGACCCGAGTGTGCTGCCCCAGCTGAGATTCACCACCGCCGGCTTACCCACTGACGTGGCATAGTTGAAAATATAGTTGATACCATCAATAATATCAGACTCGCCTGCCGCTACCCACTGGCCGGGGTCAGGCATTATGCCCACAAGTACCAGGTCACTTTCGTAGGCCATACCCCTGTACTTATTATTGGTGGCATTGCCGCCATAGCCTGAGCCTGCTGCTATGCCTGCCACATGGGTGCCGTGAGAAGTGATAACGGTGTCGTACCCCTGTGCTTTCATAAGGCTGGTATCAGTCAGTTCATTGCCATAAGAAAAGCCGGCCGGTGGTGTGCCGCCCAGTTTTTGGTTCCATACTTTTTTAATGCGGTACTGGCTGTAGCTGGTATCGTACATTATAGGATGGTTGAAATCAAACCCCGCATCTATGATGCCCATCACTACATTTTTCCCGGTCATGGGCATGGGGAGGTTGATGCCCCTCTGTGCAGAGTCAGCCCTGGTAACCTTGCGGGCTGAGTCAAGCACCGGGAAAACAGGTACATCAAGCTGAATGTAGTCCACGCCGCTTACTTTAGTGAAGGCCTCCACATTTTCAACCGGTATCTGCACCGTCCAGATATTGCCGGCCTTTGTGCCGGTAAGTATGCCCAGCGCGTCCAGGTCGGTCTGCTCAATACCGCTGCCCGCTTTTATCAGTGAGCTGATGTATCGTTTGTTGTTTATTTTCTTGTATATATAGTTAGGCACCCCCGCCGCTTTTGCATCCTTCTTTTGGGTTATGAGCAGGTATTGTCGGGTGCGTGCCGATAGCTTGGGTTGGGCGTTTTGCGCCTGTGCTGCTCCGCAGTAAGCGGAGAGCAGGATAAGGGCTGTAAATATTCGTTTCACTCAGACAAATTTTAATTATCCGCAAGATAAGACGAAATAAAGACAGGCGTGGAAAATGACCTGTTTTTAGTGCAGTAGTTTTATTTTTTCTTTGTTTTGTGTTGATCGTTACTACTTTTCTCTTTGTTCAGTTTTTCTCTCAACTGCTTACTTTTTTGTTCACAGTAGGCTGCCATTTCCCTGCTCTCCCTGTTTTCAATGGAATCTATAGCTGTGTAGTATTTGTGAAACGTAGCATCATCAATTTTTCCTGCAGCATGATAAATCCGGAGCGAATCATTAAAAAGGTCTCTTTCATAAACCCAGATAACGCATTGATTAAATGTTTTTCGTCCCTGGAAATCGTATTCGGCTTCTGATATCTTCTTGTATTCCCAAAGGATTTTTAGCGAGTCGCCCTGCCAGCGTAACTCATTCTGGCCAAACATAATGCCCGGACTGAATAAAATGATGCACATAATAAGATACTTCATATGCTGCTGTAATTATCTATTTTTCAATTGATTGTTCGCATTCCAGTTGTTGCATTAATTTTTCATTTCGCTTTTTGCAATCTATTTCTGACGCGTTGTTTCCGCGCTTATTGGGCGGTAAATAATATTTTTTAAAATCTGCGGCATTTATTTTCCCGGTTGAATGGTAGTAGAAAATGGAGTCATAAAAAATGGATGATTTTAACTCTATAATGTCCTCAAATTTTTCAATTTTAAGGCTTTGGAATGAATAATCTTCTTTTGAAATCCTGTGGTGGTTATAAAGGATTTGCAGAGAATCTAACCTGCATTTTAATTGCCCCTGCGCTATTGCTGGGCAAAAATTAATTAGAAAAGTGAAGAGCAAAATGTATTTCATTCATCAATGTTTGGAGCGTGTACTTTTGAATTGAACTGGTGACGGACAGCTTTGAATTATTAGAAAATTTTCTATCCACAAGATACGCGGAAATTTTGCCGGGCTGTTACATTATGGTGTTTTTTTTAGATGTGGCGCAAGGTGTTTTTCTGTGTTTGGCGCATGTGTTTTTCACTGACAAAACAATAGGATAAAGATTATCTTTACCTTATGAGTACCCGGTATAAATTTACAGATAAAAGGTGGAGTTTATTAAAATAAAATTCGATCGCAAGTCAAAAACACTCACATTTTTTCGACACAAGTGAAAAAGCACTTGTGCCAAATCGGGGTTTAGAATGGAGCTTAATTAAAAAATAAATTTTTTTAAATAAATGTATGGAAGAAAATTTGTATTATGTTGTTCCTGTATTGTGTCTCTGCGGAACGGTTTTGATTTATGACGTATATATGTGGGCTAGCAAAAAGCATGTAGGAATGACAGGTACGATAGTTGGGTCAAGGAGGCTAACCGATAAAGAACTTAAAAAAGCGAATGATAATGAGAGAATGCTTCTTGAAATAGATTTCGTTATTGATAGTATAAAATATAATGATACGCTTATGGTCAACCATATAGCTTTGCCGAAAATCAATGAAGAAATGAGTATAACTGTTGACGTTAAGAAAAAGAAAGTTATTGCAGAGTCAGGCAACACATACAATTCAATAATAGTCAATATTATGATGATTACAATAATTGTCTGCACTCTTTATAAAGGATGTGGCAAGCAATAGTCATGACTAATAGATATAAAATACACCTGTTTGGCGCAAGGTGTTTTTCACTTGTGTTTATTGTATTGTAAGTATTTTTCACTTGCAAATACAATAGGATAAAGATTATCTTTACCTTCTGAGTACCCGGTATAAATTTACAGATAAAAGGTGGAGTTTATTAAAATAAAATTCGATCGCAAGTCGAAAACACTCACTTTTTTTAGACACAAGTAAAAAAACACTTTCGCCAGATCGGGGATTTGCATCCTACTCAACCATCTCGTTTATAAATCGTTAGCCTTTCAAGTGCATTAGCTTTTTCTTGTAACTTATCTGGTCATTCTCCGGCGTTATCAATCGGTTTTGTTTTCATCATACTTCGTACGTTCTCTTCCTTTTTTTAGCATAAATACTGCCATCGGCAGGCTTATGGCTATCGCTATCCAGTCAAATACCAGAATTTTATAACCGGCGACATCTTGAAGAATGGATAGAGTACACAGCAGTGCAATTACAATAAATATAATCCCGCCTAAATAATATCTTACCTTATTGAAATCCATAATAAAAATTAAACTTGCTTCATGTAATTTACGGTAAAACAGCGGTTCCGATTGCGTTACAACCTGATATTTTTGCAGGTCCTTTTCCTAACTGGCGCGCGTCTGTAGCCTAGTTTTTTGCGCGTTGCCTCCCCTGTTTGGCGCAAGTGTTTTCCACCTGTGTCTAAAAAAGTGAGTCTTTTCGCCTTGCGATAGAAATTCAGGAAATAAATGCCATCTTTATTTGTAAGTTGATAACGGGTACTAATCACGTAAAGATATTCTTTATCCTATCGTTTTGCATTTGAAAAACATTTGCAAAACAATAGACACAAGTGAAAAAACACTTGCGCCAAACAGGGTTATTAAAGAGCTATTTATAATTATTCCTCTGTATGTTTCATGTCAAGCTCTTTATCGACTTTAGAAATAAATTCCTGCTCAAGCGGTTGTATTAGTTGCTTTTTGAGGTTGAAGTTGTACCATTTTATTCCACCATTTCCTGCACTGCCTCCTTCTCGCTTTTCATTATAGGCATAGACAAGCGATATTGCTGAAGTTTTCGATGTATCCCAATATTCTTTACTGCCATAGTAATGAATGACGTATGAATATACTCCTTTAAGAGTTGCAATATTTATACTAATATAATTATCGCCATCATTGTATTCGTTGTGCACAGAATCCACATCTATCGTTTGCTCGGTTCTGATTACTGAATTAACTGCATTAGCTAATAGGTCTTTGTTTATACTGTATCGGTATCTTTTTATATAGCCATGTGTACCTCCAGGTACCCCGATGCAGCTAATAAAAAACATGCTTACTATAAATATGAAAATATTTATTATTTTATTATTCATCTTTTTTAATTTTGGTCTTTATTAGTTTGTGAGCTTTTGTGTCTTCGGCAGATCTAAAACTTTTCCCACTTGTGTCTAAAAAAGGGCAGATCTTTTCGCCTTGCGATAGAATTTTACGAAAAAACGCCATCTTTATTTGTAAATTTATACCGGTATTCAAAAGTAAAGATATTCTTTATCCTATTGTTTTGCAAGTGAAAAACACTTGCAAAACAATAGACACAAGTGAAAAAACACTTGCGCCAAATGGGGGTAACAATAGCGAAAAGCTCCAGCTAAACACAGCCGGACTTCCTCCAGACATTTACCTTATACAGGTTAACGGAACGCTGGTGAAGCAATTTGTGAAATATTAATCTGCTTACTACATTATTTATAAAAAGCTAACGCATCATGAAGGATGGGTTAGCTTTTTATAAATTGGAGCACAACAATTATTAAGCTTAGTTATCGCATTGCATCCGGAATAACTATTCAAAATATACTATTTTCTTTCCTGTTACGCCTTTTGCCCCGCCGCCTTTTCATTATTCCACAGTCTTATTACCTGCGCTGCTACCTGTTGCATATCCAAGTCGTTCATGCATTTGAAATGTTTTTTGGGGCATTTATTGTAGCCGATTTTGCTGCAAGGGTGGCAGCCAAGGATTTTGTTTTCTATAAATACTGACTGTGGGGCTATGCGGCTGTGCAGGTTGTTGTAGCCATAATAGGGGAACATGCCCAGGTCGGGCGATGTATTGCCCCACAGGGAGATAATTGGTTTTTTGTATGCAGCGGCAATGTGCATGAGGCCGGTATCGTTACTCACTATCACCCGGGCGTGCTGCACGAGGTCAGCGGATTCGTTAAGGCTGAATTTTCCGCATGAATTGTATATTTTTATCGTGTCCTGTTCGGCTATCAGCTGCCCTTCGTCCCTGTCTTCGGGGCCTCCCAGCAGCATTACCGGGTATGGTACAGCGGCGCAGAATTTTATCCATTGCGCCACAGGTAGTTTTTTTGTGTTATAGGAGCCACCTATAACACAACCGACGAAGCCGCCCCAGTGGCTCATGGGTATGTCATTGTGCTGCACCTTCCCGCTTTCAGGCACAAAATACTCCAGGCCCTTGCCGTCATTATGCACTTTAATGGGTTCAGCGGCCTCAAAGTAGCGCTCCACAATGCTTTTGTCAGGCATCAGGTTAAGCTTCAGGTTAGTGAGCAGCCATTTTTTTATATTCAGCTTAGGGAATGACGAGTTAGGTATATCGAGCGCTTTTTTTACCCTGGCTGTGCGCAGGTTGTTGTGGAGGTCTACAACAAAGTCGAACTCTTCATTTTTCAGTTCTTCAATTACTATGTCAAGGTCGGTATCAAAATAGTGCAGCTTATCAATATGCGGATTGTTCATAAGCAACTGGCCGAAGACCGCCTTGGTGAGGTAGTGTACCTTTACTTCAGGGTGCTGCTCTTTGAGGCAACGCACCACGGGGGTTGTTAATACAATATCGCCTATAGAAGAAAAGCGGATGATGAGTACTTTCATTAACTGGCTGAGTTATATAGCGCAGCCGGGCTGCAATATTTTAAATTTAGGCTAATTAGGCGAATAAAAAAGTTCACACCATGCCTTGGAGTCATTGACGCCAAGCGCTTCTTTCGCGCTGTTGCAAATGCCTATTATGCTGTTAGCGTATAGTTTGGTATCAGGTATAGGGCCCAGTACTTTGGCGTAAATTGTTTTACCTGTGCCAGGGTATGTAACTTTAATAACAGCACCGCGCTGGCTGGTGTTATGAAAGGCATAGTATATTTTATTATTGCCTGCTTTTTCAAAAAACACTGCTGTGCCTTTTTCAGTAATGGTGCTGGTGCCGTTGCGGGTCTGCACATTGTAAAGGCTGTCCAACTCACCATAAGCGTGCTTGGCCGTATCAGCTACCGTGCGTGGCTTCAGGGAAGGGTACGCAAGACCATTAGCTAAATTAATTGAGTCTTTCTCCACCACTTTCACCCAACCTATAAAAAGTGGCTGGCCTTCAATAAGCGTATTGCCATGGAGGCTGTTCCAGAGTATCATATCCTGTTTTTGTACGCCCGCCAGCAGGCTTATGAGGGCAATGTTGTCTTTTTCACGTACCCGGTAGTATAGGCGCTCCTGGTGCTCCATACCTACAGGTTCTTTGGTAGCATGAAAGTTGTCTTTTGTGAGGGGGATGATGAGTGTAGTGCCCGCGGGCAACTTCTTCCTGCCGTCAACCATGCTGCTGCTTTCTATTTTCTCCTGTGTGGAGTAAAATCTGTTGGCCGCCATAAACACATTTTCACCAGGCTGTGTGGTATAGGTGAGTGCTATTGCTGGCCCTTTCCTTATGGCGAAAAGGCTGTCTGTTTGCTGCCCAAGGGCAGAACAGGCGATGGCGGTAAGTAGTATAATAAATATGTATCTGAACATAGTATCGGGATTTATGCTGAAAAGTACAAAAATAATGCCCAATTTTTATCCGGCGTCATTATCGGGCAGTTCCATCCTAATGCGCCAATGCTTCGGGAGGTAGTTATTGGTGCGGTTTCCGAGGCATTTCACCCAGCCTAAACCCAGGTTGTTAAATTTTATTACCCTCCAGCCTTTGGCCATTTCTTCTATGTTAATGTCTTCTCTTTTCAGGAAACGCAGCGCCTGCTCTTTGTTTAATTCTATGGCGGGTATATCCGCCGCCGCATCAAGACTCAGTGCAAGGGCGTGCGCAGGCAGCCAGTCTTTGTGGGCGGGCGCGCCCAGGGGCAGACCTGCTTTGCGGAAATAAAGGATTTTTTGCAGCAAAAGGTAATCACCTTCATGCGCAGGAGCTATTGCGTTGTAAGCATCCGCGGCAGAGGCTATAAACTGAAACGCTCTGCTGTTGGTGAGCAGTGGCAGTACCAGGTCTTTTATTTTACTTATGGCTGGTTTAAATTTTATGGGTTTCAGTTCGTCCGCCTCCGCTTTCTTTTGCACTGCGGCTATAAAAAAACCTTCACCTCTTGCCTTACCGGGGAAAAAGCGATAGCCGCCCATGTTCTTTTCAGGAGAGTAAATGGGCGTAATGCCCCACTCTGCTGGTACCTGCGGCGCGAGAGATTCTACTTCATAAGTTGCAGCGAGCCAGTCCAGCAGGCCTTCGTCTTCCTGGGTTGAGAAGGAGCAAGTGGCATAAATGAGGATGCCGTCCTGCTTGAGGGCCGGCCAGATATCATCAATAATCCGCTTTTGGCGCAGGGCGCAAAGGGTGACATTTTCTTCACTCCAGGTATCCAGCGCATGGGTATCTTTCCTGAATAGTCCGCTGCCGCTACAGGGGGCATCAATTACTATTACGTCAAAATATCCGGTTAGCTTGCTGAAGTCGCGCGGATCATTGCAGGTTACCCAGTTGTTGGTGTAGCCCCAGCGGACCATGTTTTCTTCCAGTATGGTAGCGCGGTTTCTTATTACTTCATTGGAAATCAGCAGGCTATCGCCCTGTAGTAAAGAGGCTAGGTGGGTGCTTTTGCCGCCCGGCGCAGCGCACAGGTCAAGCACCCGGAGTGCGCCGTTATCTGTAACTGCATTTTTCCAGATGTGCTCCAAGAACATAGAAGAGGCTTCCTGCACATAGTACGCCCCGCCATGGTAGGCGGGGTCAAGCGTGAATACCGGCCGCTCACCCAGGTAATACCCATTGCCGCACCAGGGCACAGGCGCTGCGAGGGTAAGACCGCCGCCCACCCTGCCGGGATGCAATCTTACTGATGTATCCGCGGCTGTACTGTGGGCTTCTGTAAATTCATCTTCATTAAAGCCGGGGACCCGCCTCAGGTCTTCCAGCAGTTGTGCAGGTATTTTCAAATTTGATATTGGTTTAGTGCAAAATAATGCATTTTGGGTTTATGTTGCTGAACTGAAGCAGGAATGCCAAAACCGGAGCGATGATTACATAATATCACCGTGCAATATTAACAGCTGCTATCCGTTATTTCCTTTTAATTTTGCCTGTTTGAGAAGCGTTATGATTTTTAGGAAAGCAAAGTATTTATTCTATATTATTTTACTGTTCAGCACGCAGGTATCAGCACAAAAGCAGCCTGTTGGTTACTGGAGTTCGCTCATGTCTTACAGTACCGCCATAGGGGTGGCTACCGACGGGCAAAACCTCTACTGCATCAGCAAGCAGGCATTTTTTACCATTGATACAAAGGTAGGCGTGGCAATACCTTACAGCAAGGTAAATGGCATGTCAGATATGGGAATGCAGAATGTAGCCTATGACTATACTACCGCCACTGTAATACTGGTTTACGCGAATGGCAATATAGATTTATTTAAAGACAACACGTTTTATAACATACCTGACTTCAAGCTAAAAACGGTGGCTGGAGATAAAACAGTTTTTGGTGTATACACAGAAAACGGGAATGCTTACTTGAGCACATCGCTCGGCATACTTGTAATAGATATGGCCGACCACACCATAAAGGAAACTTACCAGTTTTATACTGGCAACCAGCTGCTGGCGGTGAACGGCTTTGCAGGCAGCGGCAGCTTCTATTATGCCATAACCACTACCGGACTTTATAAGGCGCCGAAAAACAGCCTAAGCCTGCAGGACTTCCAAACCTGGCGCAAAATAGACAGCACGCACACGTTCGCATCAATAAAGGCTGTGGGCGAGCTGTTGTTTCTTTCCGCCGATACAACTGTTTACAAACTTAAAAAAGACTCAGTACAGGTTGCATATACTGACAGTGACCGGATTATTGATATAAGCCCCGGTAACGACAGGTTGTACATTACCAGGTACCATCCGTTTATTAGCCATATAGTGGCTATTGATACCAATAACAATGTTATTGACTCCTTCAGGAATTATGACAGGGGAAGGCAGATAGTGCAGTTAGCCGACAATAAAACATGGGTGGCGTATGAGGGCACAGGACTGGCCCGTAAAGACGACACTACAAATATGTACTATCTTTATCCGTCAGGCCCCGGTGATGTAACAGGGTTTGATATATACGCTGATAATGGCAATATATACCTGGCGCACGGCGGTTACACTGGTTCGTTCAGCGCACTGGGCAATCAGAACGGTATCTCGGTATATGAAAATGACAGATGGAAATCTTACAAAAGAGACATTAACTATCCTTATGAGCCTTTTTCTGACACACTGAAAGACTTTGTAACAATAGCAAAGGATGAAACGGACGGGACATTATATGCCGGTTCCTTCACGGGAGGTTTTTTTGAACTGCGGGCTGACGGAAGCTATAAAATATACAAACAAAATTCAATGTTGGATATGAGTATTCCCAACGCCAATTCGTACCAGATAACTGGTACCGCTTTTGACCGAAATAACAATCTATGGTTGGCTATGTTTGGGTCTTATCATGAGCTATATGTGAGGGAAAAATCAACCGGAAACTGGCACAAGTTCCACCTGGAATATTCCCGGACTAACCAGTTGCCCTATTCCGGGGGGCCTATGGTGTTTGATGAAGCGGGCAATGTTTGGTACGCCTCGCTGGGTGGTGGCGGGGTTGTTGGCTACAGCACTAACAATACGCTCGATGACTCCACCGATGATGAGAGTTACCACCTGACAGCGGGAAAAGGATTTGGAAACCTGCCCAATAACGCTACCACCTGCATTGCTAAAGATAATAACGACAACCTTTGGATAGGCACAAGGGATGGGATAGGTATATTGTATAACGCATCATCTTGTATCAGGCAACGTTGCGATGTAGAAATACCGATAGTGCAGTATGATAAATTTGCCGGGTATCTATTTGCCGGGCAGGAGATACGGTCTATAGCAGTTGACGGCGCGAACCGCAAGTGGGTAGGCACCGACAACGGTGTATGGCTGCTTTCACCGGACGCGGGCAACAGCACCATTATTAACAGGTTCACTACTGATAACAGCCCGCTGCCGAGCAACAGGATACAGAAAATTGCCATTGATAAGGTGACCGGCGTGGTATATATTGGCACAGAAGCGGGGGTGGTTACCTACCGGGGCACAGCCACCGGCGGCGGGGAAACCACGGGCAAAGTTATCACCTACCCTAACCCGGTACCATCAACCTACAGGGGCATAATAGCTATAAAGGGGCTGACCACCAATGCCGATGTGAGAATAACTGATATAAGCGGACAACTGGTGTACCGCACAACAGCCCTCGGCGGGCAGGCAGTCTGGAACGGCGTTGACTATAAAGGCCACAGGCCACAGAGTGGTGTTTACCTCATTTTCGCCACCAACAGCGACGGGACACAAACTTATGCCGGTAAAATGGTATTTATGAACTAAACCTGCCCGCGAAATTAATTTTGACACCAGCCGCCTGTAATGCTATAACATATATAAATGACGGCATAAGCTGGTGTAGCAACCTGCTTTGGGATGTTTCCAGGTGCCAGGCAAGATCACGGGGAGTGATTAAGTAAATGCCCATGTACAGCATAAGGCACGTAATGAGCAGCAACAACTGGCGGCCGGGCCACTTTTGCTGCACGGTGTTAACCAATAGATAAAGCATTAAAAAGACCGCCGTGTAGTAGAAGTTTTGGTTCACATTATTGATAAGTGAGTCGTATATCAATTTGTACCTGTGCGGGTCAGTTAGCTTTTCGGCAAGGTGGCTGGTTACCGAGGCGGCCATATCGTTGGTTACACCTGCCTTTAGTTTAAACAGTACCACTGTAATGACCGGGAGCGCAAGGCCCGCCAAGGTGTATTTTATATTCTTCTTTGAACAAAATGTGCGCAGATAAAATATAAGAAAAACAGAGGCGAGTATTACCCCTTCATTTTTAGTAAATGCGGCGAAGCCAAGTAATGCGGCACAAACTGTAATGTATTTAATATTCTCCGCCGCGTGATTGAAGGTAACCAAAGCGGCAAGTAAGAATACAGACAAAAGTGTATCAGCATATTGAGAGACACCTGTGGCTATATAATAAATATCTTGAGCGCAAAAGAGGAACACTATGCAGGCAATGATGAAGTTTTTACAGGTGAGCTCGCTGAAAATAAGCAACGGCCCACATAAAGTAATAACTAATGAAAATGTAAACGTAAGGACAAGTGAAAAATGATTAGCCGCAAGCCGGATTAAAAATGCCAGGAACGCGGGCTGGCAAAGCGGATAATCTGGGTGTTCACTTTCGGTATTGAGGAACATATTTTGCCAGTGCTCAGGCGACCGGAGGTAACGGGCATGGAGGTTCCAGATGGCCCATGCGTCCCAGCCGCCATGCTTTGCGGCAAGTCGCAACGCATTATCTGCAAAATAATACAATGAAAGAACAAAGATGAAAGCGGCCGCCTTGCCCGTGTTGTAAGGTAAAACCGGCTGCCCCCTGAACAAAAAATAGTACAAACCGTACAACAGACATGCCGCCAACAACACAGGCACAATAAAGGGCAGCCCCGCCAGCAGCGACAAAAAGTAACAACAGGCCGCCCCGCCTGTGAATAGCAATAAACTAATAATATATTTACTGTTTTGTTCCATATTTTATTTGCGGCAGGTGAGCAGGAAGGCGTTTTGGTTGTCTTTGTTTTGCCATATTATTTTATGCGCTATACTAAGGGCGGCTGTTAAACTATCGGCCATGGCAAGGGGGTAGATGTGTATAACAGTATCGTAGTTATTTGCCGCGCGGCAGACATAGGCTGGCGTGAGAACATACTTTACCTGGTAGCCGGTTTCATTGCTCGTGTATGGGGCATTGTACCCTATCCTAGCGCCCGGCGGCAGCACCTGCCGTAGGCCATAGAGTGCTGCTTCTATTTTGTCTATATCGTCACTTTCAGCGTGTATGCGCAGGCCAAACTGGCCGGCGGCAATGGTGACGGCGAAAAGGGAGCAGATCAAAATCCAGACTTGTTTCATGCGGCAGGCAAGTTAGCAAGAAATTAGTTGAGCGGGGTACAAGGTAATCATTGATATTTGCACAGCGGGGAGTTTTGCCGCCAGTTTACCATGCATAAAACCACGGGGATAGTTTTAAGACCGGTAAAATATGGGGAGACCAGTGTTATAGTCACCATATTTACAGATTTGTTCGGGGTGCAGGCCTACATGATAAAGGGTATCCGCAGCCAGAAGGCGACGGGCAACAAGGCGGGGCTGATACAGCCCGGTATGCCGCTGGATATGGTAGTGTACCATTACCCGCATAAGTCAATTCAGCATATAAAGGAGTTTAACGCACACATTATATACCAGGCGATACAGGAAGACGTGGTAAAAAATACAATACTTCTTTTTTCGGTGGAAGTGTTGCTGCGCCTGTTGCCTGAGAACGCGCCACTGCCTGATCTGTTTGATTTCGCGTTAGGCTACTTTAAAGAGTTAGACAGGACACCGCAAAGCATGGTCGGTAACTTTCCACTATACTTTATAATAGCCTGCAGCCGGGACATGGGTTATGAGCTAAAAGGGAGCTACAGTAACGAAACGCCTTTTCTTAACCTTGAAGACGGGGGCTATACCGCTTATGCCCCGGCCACCATGCAACTGATAACTAATGAAGACGGCGCCGCACTGCAGCAACTACTAACAGTGCAGGACACCAATGACCTATACCTGATTGAGATGAGCGCCGCCACCCGCGCCCGCCTGCTGGAGTGGTATATCGCCTTTTTGCAGACCCACAGCCAGCACATGGATAACATACGGTCCATATCAATACTGCACGCCATACTGCATTGATATAACGCTTCGCCGATCGTTGTTTTCAAACCAATAATTGTACATTTGATATTTATACGGGCTCCGCTCGGGCTGCTTACCTGTACTCTATGAAAAAGCTGAAAGAATTTTTCAAAAATAATTTTTTGATACTAAAAATCAGGAACCGTTTCGGGCCTGATGTGCAGATAAAGCAGCGGCAGTTGTTTCACTACTACCAGGAGCGCGCCCGCAACGGCACTTTGCCGCCACTGCGTGAAACCGGCTTCAAAGTATTCTCCCAGTTTGAAGAGGATGGTAAATTACTGTATATATTTTCGGTAATAGGCATGGATAATAAAACCTTTGTCGAAATAGGTTCTGATGACGGGCTTAACAGCAACTGCGCCAACCTGGTGTTTAATTTTGGGTGGCGGGGACTGTTTATTGATGGCAACCCGGCTGGGGTGCAGCGGGGCGAGCGGTTTTATGCCAAATACCCTACTCCATTTCACTATCCCCCGAAGTTTACCTGCGCTAAAGTGAATGCGGAAAACATTAATCAGCTGCTGCAGGCAAAGGGAATGACGGGTGAAATATCTTTACTCTCAATAGATATAGACGGTAATGACTACTGGGTGTGGAACGCCCTCACGGTAGCAGACCCCAAAGTGGTGATTATAGAAACGCATAATGAATTTGGCCTGGAGAATATAGTGGTCCCCTATGACCCCAATTATTTCTACCCCGGCAAACATCCCCTCTACCACGGCGCATCGCCAATTGCTATGGTAAACCTGGGCAGAAAGAAGGGCTACAGGCTCGTAGGCGCTAATGAACTTGGCTTTAACTTCATATTTGTAAAAAACGGTATTGCTGATGAGTTTATTCCAGAGGTATCTGTAGAGTCGGTGTTGCAGCACCCTTCAGTATGGGAAGGGCAAAAGGGTTTTGAGGAGATTAGGAATTGGGAGTATGTGAGGGGGTAATCGTTGATAATTAGGCAAAAAATTAAAAATTCCATTTTTTCGGCTTAATTTGCGGCGTCATTTAGAATTATATGAATTTTCAACTTACAGAAGAGCAGATAGCGGTGCAGATGGCCGCAAGGGATTTCGCCAGGAACGAATTACTTCCCGGTGTTATTGAAAGAGATGAAAAGCAGAAATTCCCTGCCGAACAGATCAAAAAACTGGGTGAACTGGGCTTCATGGGTATGATGGTTGACCCTAAGTATGGCGGCAGCGGCATGGATACCATTTCTTATGTATTGGCTATGGAAGAGATCTCCAAGATTGACGCTTCCGCATCGGTATGTATGAGTGTGAATAACTCACTTGTTTGCTGGGGTCTTGAAAAATATGGCGATGAAGAGCAGAAACAAAAATACCTGGTGCCACTGGCCAGCGGCCAGAAAATAGGCGCTTTCCTGCTTAGTGAGCCTGAGGCAGGCAGTGACGCTACATCTCAGAGCACTACGGCTGTAGATATGGGTGACCACTATCTGGTAAACGGCACCAAAAACTGGATAACCAACGGTAACAGCGCATCAACCTACCTGGTTATTGCACAGACTTACCCTGATAAAAAACACAAAGGCATTAACGCGCTTATTATAGATAAAGACACGCCGGGAGTAACTGTAGGCGCTAAAGAAAACAAGCTCGGTATAAGGGGCAGTGACACGCACAGTATCATGTTCCAAGATGTAAAGGTTCCTAAAGAAAACCGTATT
The DNA here is from genome assembly GCA_014377675.1 of Taibaiella sp. Lineage (GTDB taxonomy): Bacteria > Bacteroidota > Bacteroidia > Chitinophagales > Chitinophagaceae > Flavipsychrobacter. The sequence goes on along the minus strand of JACMPD010000236.1, from coordinate 1,585 downwards.
GGAGATGATGGCTTTGGCTTCACGTTTGCCATGAAAGTATTGACCGGCGGGCGCATAGGTATAGCAGCACAGGCATTAGGTATAGCCAGCGGCGCTTATGAACTTGCATTAAAATATTCTAAAGAGCGTAAAGCTTTCGGTACAGAAATAAGCAATCACCAGGCTATCGCCTTTAAGCTGGCTGATATGGCTACCGAGATAGAGGCTGCAAGGCTATTGTGCTTTAAAGCGGCATGGGAAAAAGATGAGCATAAAGATTATACACTTTCTGCTTCAATGGCTAAGTTATTCGCATCAGATATAGCCCAGAAAGTGACCAACGAAGCGATACAGGTACATGGCGGTTACGGCTATGTAAAAGAATTCCACGTGGAGCGCCTGATGCGTGATGCCAAGATAACCCAGATTTACGAAGGCACCAGCGAAGTGCAGCGTATAGTTATCAGCAGAACAGTACTGAAAGGATAGGAAAAATACTCAATTATATATGTATGCCGTGCTTTAACGGTGCGGCATACTTTTTTTGCCTCTAGCTTTGCATTTCCGAGGCTTCAAAAACCTTTGTTGTTTATTCTATTTTCTCACTCTGATCAATGCTGGTAATTTATTAGCCAGGAAGTCATCGAATGCACTTTTACCAATTGTACTTACAAGGGCCTCACCTAACTGATAAACCTTTGTTTCTTTATATTTTGGAAGAAAGTGATTTTTATCCGAATCAGCTTTTTTGGCGTGCCTATTTGCATTTTCTATTTCTTTGATGAATGTGTGCGGTCTGTAGCCTCCTTTTTCAAATGTGGAAATTTCATTTTTGAAATCGTTACAGGTTATGGAAGCCGACTTTACAATTGCCGCTTTTTTGTGAAAGTAGAGCCATACCTCAAAACAGGGGTTGCTCAGTACGAGATTCCAGTTAGGTTTATCTTGGCAGTAATCGTATATCTCTCTCAATTGGGCCGTCTCCCATTGGTCAATGTCCATAACAAACCACAGCTGATCTTCGTCCGATAAGCCTTCCGTTTCAATATATTTTATCGCCCTGTCCAAAACCCATTTAGGTGACGATTTTGTTTCATGCTTACGTTTCATTTCCGCGTCTGGTACTGTTGACCCGATAATATCAACTTTTATCTTTGGGGACATAGATTGGAACAATCTGAAATATTCAGGTTCTCTTTTACCGCCTTCACACGCTATAGCAAACAATGTATAGTCCCGCACGAGTGTTTCATCTCTTTTGTAGCCACGCTTCTTATGCCCCATGGTCATGCCAGTTTAACTCATCAAGATTAGCGAGAAATGGAATGGCTCCAAATCTCCCCTTCAGGTAACCTTTACGAATATCAAGGTCATAACGGGGTTTATATTCATTTAATGAATAGAGTTGTGTGCTCCCCTTCATCTTATCTTTTTCAGCAAACCATATTTCATCTTGCCTGAAAATATTAAGATCTAATAAGTTAGAGTCATGGGTCGTAAAGATCAGTTGACCTTTAGTTTCAGTATCAGCCATTATTTTCTGAATGAGCTTGTATAGTAAAGCAGGGTGTAGGCTTTGGTCTATTTCATCTACTATATATGTAAT
>JACMPD010000235.1 GCA_014377675.1 Taibaiella sp. | reverse complement strand
TTTTATTAATTTTTATTTCATGTGATTGTTTGCTTGCGCAATTATCTGTCAAAATATTTTACAAAGAATTGATGGGATGTTGGAAATCAAAAGACCGGCTTCATGATGAGGAGTCTTTCTATAATCCAGAGCGCCTGGCGCGCTATTCCAAAATGAAGCTGTGTTTTAGAACGGATACAATGATCGTTTTTGAAGATACGATCATAAATCCCAAATTTTTTTTAAAAAAGTATCAGGCAAGTGAATACTTGTTAAGGACCTTGAGTAATGGAAAAGAATTTTACCAAACCGATGCTGATAGCGTGATTGAAATAGTAATAAAAGGTCTTTACGTGTCAAAAAAATACAATAAAATATGGCGTACAGAAATGGATTTTTTTTACGACGGACGGTATTTATATTTGGACATTGACAACTCTACATTTCGGTGGTATAAACCCGGGAAGACAATGCGGGCATTTTAGTTGTTATTTTTACAAGTGTATATTATAGCAAGGCCATACTGTTTTCCCCTGTAAGCAGCAGGAAGAGCTGGGGCTTAACTTATATGACTTTACCGCCCGGCAGTACGACCCGCAGATAGGCCGTTTCTGGGGTACAGCCCCATTGAGTTAGTTTCAGAGTGGTTATGGGATAACCACCCCTCCCTAAAACCCCACAGCCAGCTGCACGCCGCCCCATTTATGAAAGGTACCTGTCGCAAATTCTTTGCTTAGGTAGGTTTGGAAATATTCAACCCGGATATTACCCGCTGATGCCGCTACACCAAACCTGTTTTGGAAGGTGACCCTGCTGATATCGCCGGCTGCAATGGTATAGGGGCTGGTGCGGTTGAAAAGGCCGCCTTGTAGTGTGGCATCATATAGGACAACATCATACTCAGGGCGGTCATAAGCGTAAATACTCCATTTTCTCCTGTTACCGGTTTGTGCACCGAAAGGTGACTCGAAGAAGCCCAGCATTGCGGTGGTTCCAATGCCTGCCTTATCACTGAAAGTCCCAACCCTTGCCATCCCCACCGCATCAAGTAAGAAAATATTCCCTAATGAGAATACTTTTTTTTCATAGTTAACCTCGTAGTTAAGTATTAAATCATTGTGTATTTGATGCTCCCATCCATGAGGCGTTACATTATTTAGCCATTTGTGTATGGAGGTCTGCATTTGTTGTGCGCCTGCCGCGCTGCCCACAACACCCAGGCTGAGCGCCGTTGAAAGCCGCTGCTGGTGCTCGGCATCAATAGCAATACAAAAAAACTTAAAATATAATGCGGCGGCAAATGGCCTGTCGCCATACAAAATACTGTCACTGCTTATGCTTGAGGGGGTATAGCCGTTGTGCTCAGCGCCAATGCCATACTTTAACGTTGTAAAACCGGGATGGAGCAGGGCTTTATTCACAACAAATTTATTCAGCCGTGTATGTACATATTCTAAATGAATGCCTTGCGTGTAGTATTCATCCTTCGCAGAGAAAAAATCGTTATCATAGTTCAGCCGGAAATAATTGCCGCTGTTTACGTTGGTGTACGATGCCAGATTATTAATAACCTGTGCAAAAGAAGTAATACTACAGAACGCAGCAACCGCTAAAACTTTAAGTGTTTTCATATTAGTGATAGCATATACGAAACATGTGCCATTCAGGTTTATGTATTTTGTATCATTATAATGCTTTCAATAAATATTTGCGCCTCCGGGAAGCGCAATTTCTTTTATAATTGATAACTTTGCACCGAACATACCATATATAGTATTTTTATTTTTATTTAATGACTTTGAAAATCTTAGCTATTGCAACTCACCCTGATGATGTGGAATTAGGTTGCGGAGGTACGCTTATTAAACACGTAAGGCTGGGCCAGGCAGTGGCGATACTTGACCTTACTGAGGGTGAACTGGGCACAAGAGGCTCTGTAGACCTGCGGTATGAAGAAGCTGATGCTGCCGCCGAGGTAATGGGAATAAAAATAAGAGAGAACGCCCAGATGGCTGATGGCTTTTTCCGTAATGATGAGGCACATCAACGCCGCCTCATTGCCTATCTCAGGTATTTCAGGCCTGAAATAGTAATAGCCAATGCACTTGCTGACCGTCACCCTGACCATGGCAGGGGAGGCAGGCTGATAGCTGACGCCTGTTTTTTATCCGGCCTTTCAAAGATAGAAACTGAATGGGAGGGAGACCCGCAGAAAGCGTGGCGCCCTAAGCGAGTGTACCACATGATGCAGGACAGGCTGGTGGAACCCACATTTATTGTAGATATTTCTGATACTTTTGATGTGAAAATGGAGGCGGTACGCTGCTATAAAAGCCAGTTTCATGATCCGGCATCAAGCGAACCAATGACATACATTTCCTCCAATAGTTTTTTAGACAATATAATGTATCGCGATTCGCTGATGGGTAAACGCATAGGGGTTAAATATGCCGAGGGATTTGTATGTGAAAACGTGCCCGGCATTGACAGCCTTGATGATCTGCTGCTGCCGGAGTTTCCTTAAAGGCTTGTGCAGTATACAGCAATAATATAATTATATGCGAAAAGTAGTATTTCTCGGCTCCAAGCCAATAGGTTATGAATGTTTCGCATGGCTTATAGCCCAGCGTATTGAGCTACAGTTGCAGATAGTAGGTCTTTATACCAAGGAGCGCGCTGAGTTTGGCGATGGTCACCAGCTCACGGCATTAGCCAAAAAATTTCATATTCCCGTGCTGGAGTCGCTTGATGATATGCCGGAGTGCGACATCATCTACTCTGTGCAGTATCATGAAATATTAAAACAAAATCATATTGATAAGGCGGCGCAGGTTGCGGTGAACCTTCACATGGCAACATTACCCGAATACCGGGGCAGCAACCAGTTTTCTATAGCCATTATAGAGGAAAAAGAAGAATTTGGCACTACCATCCATACCATACAGGCGGGTGTTGACAACGGGGATATTCTGTTTCAGAAAAGATTTCCTATACCGCCGGGTTGCTGGGTAGGGGAGTTGTATGACATGACATTTAACCGTTCGCTGAACCTTTTTCGCCAAACCCTGCCACATATTATTAACGGGAAGTATAACGCCGTGCCACAGGAGCTGCTGATACCCAAGTATGGCACAAGCCTGCACTACCGCAAAGAGATGAACACGCTAAAAGTAATAGACCTGCAATGGGATAAGGAGCGCATAGAGCGCCAAATACGTGCTACTTCCATGCCCGGCTTTGAGCCGCCTTATTGCATCATTAACGGGGAAAAGGTACACTTTACAAGAGAAACAAATAAATAAGATAAGCCATTTTTTATGCACCTTCACCTGCTTGATGATACCCTGTGGTTTCCGCCGGTGACCGATGCGCTGGAAGACGGGCTGCTGGCAATTGGTGGTGACCTGGGTACAGAGCGGCTGCTGCTCGCCTATAAAAGTGGCATTTTCCCGTGGTTTGGGCAAGATGAGCCGCCCATGTGGTGGTCACCTGATCCGCGTTTTGTGTTGTTCCCCACTGACTTGAAAGTAAGCAAGAGCATGAAGCAGGTGCTTAAAAGCGGTATGTTTGAGTTGCGGATAAATACAGCGTTCGAAGATGTTATTAACAACTGCCGCCATGTGTACCGCCCCGGCCAGCCCGGCACATGGATTGGCGATGAGGTGGTAGCCGCCTATACACAGTTGCACCGCCTTGGCTATGCCCACAGTGCCGAAGCGTGGCAAAACGGCATACTTGTTGGCGGGCTTTACGGCCTGTGGATGGGCAATTCTTTTTTCGGCGAGAGCATGTTCTCCCACGTCTCCAACGCCAGTAAGTTCGCCTTCATCAACTGGGTTCGCTTACTGAAGCAGAAAGGAGTTCAACTGATAGACTGCCAGATATACACAGAGCATTTGGAAAGCCTTGGGGCGCAGATGATAGGGCGGAGTGAGTTTTTGCGGTTTATTTCAGCTGAAATTGAATATTAGATGCAGGTCTGTTTGCTACCCGTAGGGCCTATACAGGTTGTGGTAATCCCCATACGGGGCACAGACCATCGTTATATTATTTGCTACAAACCTATGTGCCCCTATCGGGGCAATGGATAGCAATGCAGATATGCGAAAATGCATGGCTACCTCAGGGGTAAAAGGTTTGTAGCACACCAGCCAAAATTGCATTATGCCCAGTATGGGGCTATACACATTACCGCTAAAACGTAGTCGGAGGCTACGCTTAACGTTTGTTTTAATTTTAT
>JACMPD010000234.1 GCA_014377675.1 Taibaiella sp. | reverse complement strand
TACCTAATAGGGCAATTTGCCAGTGGCGCAGGTAAAAAGGCAGGTGAGTTTTATACCCCACAGGAAGTAAGTAAAGTACTGGCTAAAATAGTGACCACGGGCAAGAGCAAACTAAAATCAGTTTACGACCCAACATGTGGCTCTGGTTCTTTACTGCTTAGAGTAGCTAAAGAAGTGAAAGAAGTAAGTAATTTCTACGGACAGGAAATGAACCGGACAACTTACAACCTTGCCCGAATGAACATGATATTGCACGGGGTTCACTACCGCAAGTTTGATATTAAGCAGGAAGATACTCTGGAACATCCACAGCACATTGATAAGCAGTTTGAAGCCATTGTTGCCAACCCTCCTTTTTCTGCTCAGTGGAGCGCTAACCCGCTGTTTACCAGCGATGACCGCTTTAGTCAATACGGCAGGCTTGCACCGGGCAGCAAAGCGGACTTTGCTTTTGTGCAGCACATGATACACCACTTGGCAGAAAACGGCACCATGGCAATTGTATTGCCACATGGTGTTTTATTCCGTGGTGGTGCAGAGCAGCATATCCGTAAATACCTGATTGAAGACCGCAACTACCTCGATGCTGTAATAGGCTTACCTGCCAATATCTTTTATGGTACCAGTATACCTACCTGCATTATGGTATATAAAAAATGCCGGGAGCAGCCAGAAGACATTTTGTTTATAGATGCCAGTCAGCATTTTGACAAAATAAAGACTCAGAACTTGCTACATCCAAGGCATATAGAAAAGATTGTTGATACTTACCGAAACCGAACAGAAGAACTCAAGTACAGCAAGCGAGCCCTTTTGAAAGAGGTTATAGAAAATGACTACAATCTGAATATACCCCGTTATGTAGATACTTTTGAGGCAGAAGATAGTATTGATATTAATGCAATTGCGCAGGAAATAAAGGAACTTGATAGACAAATGGAACTGACGGATAAAACAATCGATGTGTTTTGTAAAGAGTTAAAAATAAATACTCCTTTTTAGGGGAAATTCTATAAATTCAAAACCCGATAGCTTGAATTGCTTCAGGGGCTACCGGGAATAATATGACACAAAGTTAAGATAATTTTTGAAATAATCAATTCTATGAGGTATGCTGATTTTGAGCATGTAATAACGCAGCCGCGAATGTCGAGGTACCTGGCCGCCATGGGTGATAACACAAAGTCTGCCATGACCCTGTATCGTAAAAACTTATGGCTTTCGCAGGAGTTGTTTACAATTATAAGTTGCTTTGAAGTTACACTCCGTAACGGGATTAACCGGCACTACCAAACCTCACACGGTATTCATTGGCTTAGGGACAGTGCCGTGCCTGGTGGCTTTTTTGACAAGGTCAGTACCCAACGAACAAAGAATTTGATCCTGGGCGCTTATAACAGGCTTGTTGCGCAGGGACAGTATACAAATGATAAATTAGTAGCTGTTATGGATTTCGGTTTTTGGCGGTATCTGTTTGCCCAGCCCCAGTTTTTAGCTGGCGGACAAAGTTTATTGCAGGTTTTCCCGGCTAAACCAGTGAGCACGGCTGCAATACAATATAACCACACCTTCGTATTCAACGAACTTGAAAAAATAAATGGACTCAGGAACCGCATAGCACACCACGAACCCGTTTGTTTTTTGCCGGCACAACCGGTTAAAAACACAATTAATGCGCGGCAACAATACAATTTGATTTTACAGTTATTCCGGTGGATGAATGTGGATGAGGCCGGATTGCTATATGGGCTTGACCATATTACCACAGCATGCAACGAAATAGACGCTTTATAATACATACTGATGACATACACAACTGAAACAAATACAATTCAAAAAAACATACCGGGCTTGAGGTTTCCTGAGTTTAATGGCGAATGGGCAGCGGTAAAATTAGGAGATATTGCAAGGTTCTCAAAAGGCAAAGGAATTTCTAAAAGCGAAATTGCAGTAAATGGTATCCGTGAATGTATCAGATATGGTGAGTTATACACTCATTATGGAGAAACAATAGGCGAAGTATTTTCCAAAACCAATATCAAAGACGAAAACTTGGTTTTGAGCGAGGCAAATGATGTAATTATCCCCGCATCTGGTGAAACGCCGATTGATATAGCTACAGCATCTTGCGTTCTGCGGAGTAATATTGCATTAGGAGGCGATTTAAACATTATCAAGACCGATAACAATGGAGTCTTTCTATCTTACTATTTAAACAACCGAAGGAAAATAGATATTGCTAGTATGGCGCAGGGCAAAACAGTCGTGCATTTGTATCCCAGCCAGCTTTCATTATTAGGCTTAAACCTACCCACCCTCCCCGAACAACAAAAAATAGCCTCATTCCTCACCGCATTTGACGATAAACTACAAGCCCTCAAAAAAAAGAAAACCCTTTTAGAGCAGTACAGAAAAGGGGTTATGCAGCAGATATTTTCGCAGGAATTGAGGTTTAAGGATGATGATGGTTGGGAGTTCCCGGAATGGGAAGAGAGGAACTACAAGGATATATTTTCATTTAGAACTACAAATT
>JACMPD010000233.1 GCA_014377675.1 Taibaiella sp. | reverse complement strand
TTGTTCCTGACTAAATTTTATGTTCATCTATTCGAATATTCTTTTACAAATTTCTGAAATCCTAGTTATCTTTTTCTTTTTTGCTGCCTCAAATGTAACTATCCTATTTGCCTTTTCAATGTTATTGTTAAAACCGCAAAATAGTTCTTTCTCCCTGACATATTTATGTTACAAATTGCATCAATAAATATGTCGCGTTTCCAGATAATTGGTATGAAGAGTGCCGAGTTCCATCACACTCTAAAGTGCCGCTTTTTATTATTTTAGAATTATTTGGTTTACTTTGTTGTTGTCCGGGCCGTGTTTTGTTTGAAAAACAGGCATACTTTATTTCAGGTAATGGAGTTATGATTTTGTCATGCGCTTTGAGCATCGAAAGTAAATATTTAATTAATCGTGCGGTATTTTTTTGTTGTACACTCTTACTTGTAGTATTTTTACTTTTCAATTCACATATTAATACAACCTCCTCTGAAATAATTACATAGTCGCAAATGCTTGTCGCCGGTCCTTTTTGAAATATTGTTTTTAAAACTTTTTCACGAAAATCCATGTGATCTGTTTGAAGAATAACATGTTTCCCTTTTATCTCTATATTACCGCATTCCTCTTCACCTAATAAAGTCTTGCCTTTATAAATAAAGGTGGGATTAACCAAAGTATTTATTGCAGATATATAGCTCATGGTTATTCTTCAAATAAAGTCCAATAAATATCGTTTGAAGCATTATTTAGCTTATTTATTTCTTCATCTATTGTTGCTGCTTCCATTCCTGCTGCCGTTACTTCTATTGCTGTAGCAGTATGGTTTTTAAATAAGTATGCTCCCACCCTGTTATGATCTAAAACTTCTGTTTCTTCATATTCATACTTTTCTCTCATCGCCAAAGTTTCCGGGTGGTCTTTATTCAGCATTATCAGGTTATTCAATTCCCTGATAAAATAATCGCTATGTGTGCTTACTATTACCTTCACACCCAGTTTAGATAGTTTTGCTAATATTCGCGCAACTAATCTTTGATTATCAGGGTGCAGGTTTATTTCTGGCTCGTCAATGATAACCGTTTGTTTAGGTTGGGCATTATATCGTAGATAAAGTACCAGCATAGCCAGTGACTTAATAATAGAACCACTTGCCTGTATCTTAATTTCTTTTTTGTCTGATATATTAAAGAAAACCTCTCCTTCGCTGTTTGTCGCTATCTTGCCTTTAAGTATTTTTGCTTCAAGCTCATCTGCAAGTTTCCTGATTTCAGGGTCAGAGAAAAAAGTTGTACTTGTCCTTGTGAGGTCACTATATTGTTCAAGGGAGTCTTGTATGATGGTTGAATAAGTATTAAACTCCTTCAACATCATATCTACTTTTTCAGTGCCGTTAAGTTTAGCGTCTTTTAGAATTTCATTAGTCTTTGTAAATCTATTCCTGAAAATATCCCTGGCGAAAATACTTATTCCTATTCTCTCGGCTGGGATAAAATAATAGTGCCCGAAGTACACATGTTGTTCAAAAATAAAATGTATAATAAGCGATTTTACCTTTACCTGGTTACTTTCTATTTGCAAAAGGTTTTCCAGAACTTTTTTATTAATTCTAACTTTTACATTGTTTTCTCTTACTTCAATATTTATGTCGCTTACCAACCATGCGCTTTTAAATTCTGTTTTGATGTCATAATTTGGCAGTTGAAAGCTGATTTCAGAATTTAAAAAGTCATTTTCATTCAAGTTAAATAGATTAGGAAGACGTTTTTTAAATTCATCTCCCCAATATTGGTATAGCAGAGCCAAATTCGTTTCATTTAAAATACTCTCTTTTACAAGAACAATTTCACCTGTAGCAAATAATTCGACTAAATCAGGAATAATTTGTGAAGAAATATCTGACGGTAGCCGTAGTTCAGGAGGCTGATCATGTAAATCCAACCCATACAAACAATAACTCGCATATGTTTTCCCCGTATTATTCGGCCCTATAAAGACAATAAGATCTTTATCGAGGTCAAAAGACGCTTCGTGAAGGGTGCCAATATTTTTAAGGGTTACTACCATGTTAGTTCACTAAGGGCTGATTTGTTGGACTTATTTGTTTTGAACTTGAAATAATTTTATTAAGTACTTTACAGATAGAGGTGATTTTTTCTGCTAACTCATCGCAGTTCGGCAGTAATTCCGAACTGTTGCAGACATCAATATAAAATTCAACTTCATCAGCTTCCTTCGCGGCTATTTTCATCTTATGGATAAAGTCCGCCTTACTTTCAGCATTCTGAGCCTCCTTTACATTTGCGCCTATTGATAACGAAGCCCTCAATAACTGGTTGGACAAAGACCATTTCTTATGCTCATCTAAAAGAGCACAAAACTTCACCGACATCAAAGCAAATTCAAAAGTAAGCTGGACAATAAGATTTTTCTTCTTCAAAGCCTCATCCATAACAGATACATTAATTTATCTCATAACATTTTAGCCGAAACAAACTATTAAAACAAACTAACTCAATCACAAAATCACCCAATCACCCAATCAACAAATAAGCAGATCACCCAATCACCCAATCAACAAATAAGCAGATCACCTAATCATCAAATCACCTAATCATCAAATCACCTAATCATCAAATCAGCTAATCATCATATCATCAAATCAGCTAATTACCAAATCAGCTAATCATCTAATCAGCTAATCATCAAATCAGCTAATTATCATATCATCAAATCAGCTAATCATCAAATCAGCTAATCATCATATCATCAAATCAGCTAATCAACAACCTACGCATCCAGCTCACCGGCTATTACATTCAAACTACTGAGTGCTATTACCGCATCGCTCAGCAGGCCGCCTTCTACCATTTCGGGGTAGGCCTGGTAATAGATGAAGCATGGCCTGCGGAAGTGCAGGCGGGAGGGCGTTCTACCGCCATCGCTGAGAAGGTAGAAACCGAGTTCACCGTTTCCGCCCTCTACTGAGTGGTACACTTCGCCGGGAGGTGCGTCAATTTCACCCATTATTATTTTAAAGTGATAGATGAGTGCCTCCATTTTAGTGTATACATCGTTTTTGGCAGGCAAATGGAAATGGTCTGCTTCCGGCGCATAGAAAACATTTTTCTGATCAGGAAACTCCTGTTCTATTTTAGCTATTTTCTCCAGCGCCTGTTTTACAATGCTCACGCTCTCCCATATCTCGTCATTGCGCACCATGTACCGGTCATATACATCACCAACGGTACCGGTAGGTATTTTGAAATCAAAATCTTCGTAAGACGAATAAGGCATAGCCACGCGCACATCATAGTCTACTCCAGTTGCCCGTAGGTTAGGACCGGTGAAGCCGTAGTTGAGGGCACGCTCTGCACTTATAGGGCCGGCACCAATGCAACGGTCCATAAATATACGGTTACGGTTAAGCAGGTTTCCAAACTCCTTCATAACTGCGGGAAAGGTAGCGAGGAAGTCTTTAAGTTTTTCAAACAGCATAGGGGTGAAGTTGCGCTCAAAGCCGCCTACACGGCCCATATTGGTAGTAAGGCGGGAGCCGCACACCTCTTCAAATATTTCATATATTTTTTCCCTGTACTGGAATACATAGGTAAAGCCGGTGAGTGCACCAGTATCCACCGCCACTACCGAGTTACACACCAAGTGATCTGCTATACGGGCCAGTTCCATTACTATTACCCGCATATAGTCCACCCGCTTAGGGGTTTTAATACCAAGAAGCTTTTCTATGGTCATGTGCCAGCCCATATTGTTGATAGGGGCTGAGCAATAGTTGAGCCTGTCAGTAAGTGTAGTTATCTGGTAATATGGCCTGCGCTCGGCTATTTTTTCAAATGCCCTGTGTATATACCCTATGGTAGGTACTGTTTCCAGTACACGCTCTCCATCTATTTCCATTATATTTTGGAACACACCATGCGTTGCAGGGTGTGTAGGGCCCAGGTTAAGCGTAGTTGTTTGCTTCTGAAGCGATTCTTCAGCAAGCTTTATATGGTGTTGCGGGTGTTGTGTTAGTTCTGACATTTTTAAGATTTATGCAGCGTCCAAATTGATATACTTAATGGGATTTGCCTGACCTCTCTGGGTCACATATGGTATTGGCTTATGTATGTATTTTTTTCTTATTGAATCTTCGGCCTCATGCCCATTAAATGCCCACCTTATCCTATCATTTCCATAGTCATCGGTAACGTTTATTGGAAACCAATCATCTACTTTATAAACTTCCTTTACTTCACGGTTATATTGGCAAATAACATACTTAATTTTATCTTTTTTGTTACTATCAATAGCCCAAGCCATACGAGTTACATCATATAATTCTGTAGGAGAAATGCCCTCCTTAAAGCGTCTGTTGATATTTACAGCTATTGCATTGAACTGACCGTTTGAGTCAATATTTCTAATTTCAATTAATTTGCCAATGTGTGCTAATATGTTTTTTGTAATGTCTGAATAAAGATATTCATCAATGCACTTTTTGTATTCTTCCTTGCCGCCACAACGTTTATATTTTATATCTCTGGACTCTTGTGCCAACAGTCTTACCATTAATGGATATGGGTCATTAATATTTGTAAGCAATACTTCAATTATCCGGTACATATAATCGTTGAGTTTCGGGGCAACAATATAGAATGAGTAAATAACCTCTGCACTCTCAGAATTAATAGTTCTTAAAACCATTCCGAAAAACTCGTTGTCAGTTTGATCTGCAATTTTCGCGGCAAATTCATTAAGAATATACTCAGGATCTTCACCTATTTGCGCCTCACCATTTGTTTTACTATACAAAGTTCCCATAACGATTTTTTAGTTAATTAAAAATGTAAATTTAACAGGCAAATGGTCTGATATGTCGTCTGGTATTAATGATTCCTTCTTACTCGTTATTACCGTTTTAAGAAAACTTACACTGTTCGTTCCGACAATTATTTTTGATTTGTCATAAATAATTCTTCTCATAAAATAAGGTCTGACAATAAGGCCATCAATTAAATTCCACATTGTGCTTTCATCTTCTGTGTAGCGGAAATACGTACCTGTTACCCTATAATCATTATTCTTGGTATCATAATCACCTACAAAGTTCCACATTGGGTTGTACCAAAAATTGAAATCAAATCTTTCCGTTTTATAAACCGGGTTATTATCCTTAAATATTTCAATAAGGTTTCTGTCTCGTTCGGCATTAACCATAAACCGATCATTTAAATCATTTTCATAAGGATTCTGGTTAAAGTCACCAACCATTATTGTCCTATAAAAAGATACATTGGCGAGTTTGTTTTCTATTTCCCGTATTTCGTTGAATATAGGATTATTCTTCCAAAGTTGTTGCCTTTCCGTATTTCCGACCTTACTATGCAAGTGAATAGCTGCCAAATTAAATATTTCTCCGCCGTTAGTCCTTCTCAAATAAAGGAAAACCAATTTATTTCCTAATTTCTCCCCAGTAAACACTTCCAGTGGCTCATCAAACTCCCCAGCTTTTAAAAATATTCTGACACCACTTCCTAATGAATTATCCGGGTACTTAATCTCATAGTATATATTTCCTAAAAGTGTATTTAAGTATATGCCGTACGCTTCCTGGAATACTATTATGTCAATCTCATTTTCAATAGCTGCATCTAATATAAAGCGCCCTTTTAGTCGCTTGTCACTTATTCTGTAACCTTGCTTCTCTGCTTTAGGCTCTGCACCAGTTGACTGGATATTCCACGTTAGTATATTAATTTCTTTTTCAACCATTTGGTAAGAGATGTTTTGTCAAATATTAGAAATAAATCCTCTACCCCCTCCCAAACATTTCATCATCTTTATCCCTCCTTGTTGGGTCTTCCATTTCATACTCTTTACGCATAGGGAAGTAATCCATTTCATCTACATTCAGTATGCGGATAAGGTTGGGGTGGCCGATAAAATTAATGCCGAAAAAATCATATGTTTCCCGTTCCATCCAGTTAGCACCTGAAAACAGCTTGGTTGCGCTGAATACATCTGGCTTAGCTGAGGGCACATATACTTTAATTCTCAGTCTTATATTATCAACCAGGTTATGCAGGTGATAGACCACTGAAAGCTCCTCGCCCTTACGGTCAGGGAAATGCACGCCTGTAAGGTCAGTCAAAAACCGGAAACGCAGCTGCTCATCATCAAAAAGGAACTGCATTACTTTCAGGTTCATATCAGCCGGAGCCCTGAAAGTGAGCAGGCCGTAGGGACTTTCCCACTCTGTAAGCGAAGCGCCAAACTTTTCGATAAGCCTGTTTTGTATTAATTCGTTAGTCATGTTGTTAATTGGGAAAAGATGAAGCAGCAGGTTTGGGAGAAAATTTAAAATATTTTAATAAATTAATCAATCCCGTAGCTGGTCATCAAAGATTTGTAAGTCTCGCTGTTACGGCGGCGCAGGCTTTCATTTTTTACCAGGTCCTGGAGCTTTATGATGCCATCAAGAATGCCTTCCGGGCGCGGCGGGCAGCCAGGTACATATACATCAACCGGTATTACCTGGTCAATGCCTTGCAGCACGGAGTAAGAATCAAAGATTCCCCCGCTGGAGGCA
>JACMPD010000027.1 GCA_014377675.1 Taibaiella sp. | reverse complement strand
GAGGTCAGCATTAGATAAAAACTTAAACGCCAGCATCAGCTCCACGAAACCTAAAACTACTTTTACCTGATTGTGCCAGCCACCGGAAGAGGCCATTTTATTAAGCATACCGGGGAAAATAGCGAACAGCCCGAAGGGCAACGCAAGCCCCAATGAAAACCCGAGCATCCCCAAAACCGGCCCCGCCACACCACCCTGCCCCGCTTCCACCAGCAGCGGCCCAACTATAGGCCCCGTACAGGAGAATGAAACAATAGCTAATGTGAGCGCCATAAAAAAAATCCCTGAAAAGCTGCCTACACCAGCCTTTGAATCGGTTTTATTAGTCCATGAAGAAGGCAGGGTTATTTCAAATGCACCAAGGAACGAAATACCAAAAATAACAAAGACAAAGAAGAAAAACATGTTAACAAACCATTTGGTTGATAACGTATTGAGCGATGTGGCCCCGAATACCAGGGTTACGAAGACACCCAAAAATGTAAAAATAAGCACAATGCTGAGGCAATAATAAAGGGCGTTGCGGATGCCCTCTTTCCGTGTTTTGCTCCGCTTGGTGAAGAAGCTGACGGTAATTGGGATCATAGAATAAACACAAGGGGTAAGCACGGCGAGTAAACCGCCGACAAATGCGAGCAGGAACAACCGTATCAACGATTTTTGTGGTGCATTATCACCGGACTTGCCAGCGGCGGACTGCAACACTGTTTTCGATGCCGTGTCTTTGGGTGTCTCGCCAACATTAGCGGTACCATTGGCATCGCCAGCTGACTTCTGTGTGTCAGCCACTGCTGCACCTATTGAATCTTCTTTTATTTCACTAATTGCGGTACCACCCGCATCGGTGATAACGATAGTAAAAGAAGTAGGTTTTTTATCAGGCAGACACATGTTGTCATTACAGGTCTGGTAATAATAGGTACCTGAAATCTTAGTGTTTGCACTTACGGTGGCTTTTTGAATGTAATCGACTTTGTCCTTATACATATGCACAACGCCTACCACATCCATATCTTCGGTAATCATCTTGCCATGTTCTGTAACGGGGCCGTTATATATTACATTGCTGTTCTTCTTAAATTTTATCTGGGGTGCTATTTCAAGGCCATCACCGCCTGGATTGAAGGACCATATATGCCAACCCTTGTCTATTTTACAATGCACGATCAGCTCATACTCGCTGCCTGATTTCTTTTTTGCCTCAAACGTCCATTTTGTAGGGTCGGCAATGATTTCGCCAAACGAGACTTCAGCAAAAAACAAACTTAACAGGACAACTAATACGGCCTTGAGTGCTTTCGACATAATAACTGCTTAATTATTTTAAAATGATTTCTACGGGTGGTATATGCTTCTACTTTACTTCAAAAATAAAATCCTTGTCCTTGGGTGGCAGGCACATATTATCGTTACACACCTGGTAGTTTAGCTTACCGAAAATCTTACCTTTTCCTTGAATTGTTGCATTCTGTATATAATCAACCTTTTCAGAGTAGTAAGTTATTTTACCGTCTATACCCTCCATACTGGTTGTTGTTGCCTTGCCACTTTCACTTACCTCGCCTTTCAGTTTCAGCCGGGTGTTATTATTGAAAGAAAAAGAAGGAGCTATTTCATAGCCATCCCCACCGGGATGCAGTGCCCAAATGTGCCATTTAGGCTCAAGGCGCAGGTGAAAGATAAGTTTGTAATTATTACCGCTTACTTTCTTTACCTCATAGGTCCATTTGGTAGGGTCGGCTGTCATTTGCGCCATACCCATATTGCAAATAACTAAACCTGACATCACCAGCAGCGCAAACCTGAGATACTTACCCATAACAATATTATTTTTAAACAACACAATAATAACAGTTTAAACGCCATGAACATATACGCTCACGTCATTTTAACTTTTTGGTTTACCTAAATGGTCAGTTCTGATTTTAGTGGGCGCATACCTAACCGCAAACATGTGGAGCCGTAGCTCGCATTAACCCACAAAATCTAATTCATATAACTCAACGCCATTAGTATTGCCTTTCCGTCAATATTTCCAAGCGCATCAGAACAGGCTCTTTCAGGGTGTGGCATCATACCATATACATTTCTGCCTTCATTGCAAATACCAGCTATATTATTAACAGCGCCATTCGGGTTTGAGCTGATATGTACCTCCCCGCGCTCATCGCAATAGCGGAAAACAACCTGCTTGTTTTCATGCAGTTGTTTTAGTGTTGCAGCGTCAGCGTGGTAACGGCCCTCACCATGCGCTACGGGTATCTTAAGGGCATGGTTGCCAGTGTGCATCCCTATTAGGTTGTCTTTACCTTCGCTCTTAATATATACGTTTTTGCAGGTGAATTTCTGGTGGTCGTTTTGCAGCAGTACACCGGGCAGCAGGCCCGCCTCGCACAAAATCTGGAAACCGTTACACACGCCCAACACCTTGCCTCCGCGCCTTGCGAAGTCAATCACCTGCTCCATCATAGGGCTGAAACGAGCCAGCGCACCGCACCGCAGGTAGTCGCCATAGGAGAAACCGCCGGGTAATACAATACAGTCATCGGTAGTAAACATGCTCAGGTCACGGTCTTTGTGCCACAGCATTACTACTTCCTGCTTCAGGTCATCGCTAAGCGCATGCATCATATCCCTGTCGCAATTTGAGCCGGGAAAAACAATAATTCCGAATTTCATCAATAGTTATTTATTTACCAAAAGGCAAAAAACCAGGAAAACAATAGAAAAATAAAAGATAAAGTTACTAAACCGTTTGTTCTTTTCAAACGACAATGCGTGGCTGACCATAATACTCAGTGGCGGCAGTGTTACCAGCCAGGCACTTGTTACTGTTTTTTCGGTGCCAAATGCAACCGCTATGGATATAATAAGGTAAAGCGAAATAGCCGCCCAGTCCCGCCTTACATATATATTACTCATAGATACATTTTTCCGCATGGCAAAAATGCCACTGAACAACAATATAACCAGGCCGCAAAGTGTAATAATAAAAAACAACGGTGAAGTGGTAAGTGGAACAACTGAAAAACCATACCGTGGCCACTGGCCCAAAAAATACAATTTATCGAGCAGGAAAAGGATAGAAACAATGAAATAGAGTGGTGTAACATAGCCCAATATGGCCACCGACCACTCCCCCATATTAAAAGACCGGAACAGTACCATGCCCACTACCAGCAACAGAAACCAGGCGAGCATTGTAAACTGAAAAAGGGCCACTACACTCAGCAGCAGCGCTGCGTTATATATTAGCTTACGGGGCTGGGTGGTTTTTGAAAAACCAAACATAATATCAAGCGCCCCCAAGAGTAACCAATTGATAATGATGGTCTCATTAAAAAAATTAAACCTGGAATAGATAGAGGTAATGAGCAGGTAAACAAAAGAAGCTATATATGTATTTTTTGGAAACAGCTTGTGCCGCACCGTTATATTATTCACATACAAAGACTGAGCGAACAATAAAATGATAGCCAGCAGTGTATAAGAAAACGCATTATTGTGAAAGAAAAAGAACAGTGCACGCAGTATGTAGTTGTAAATAAAGTGTCCTGGCTCCGGCAATGGAACAGACGGGTGTATCAACACCTTCAGTTTCACTAATATAGCGAAAATAAAGAGAATGATAACAGTAAAAGGCGTATTATTCTTAAATAAACGAAGCACTAATAAAGTTTTGGGCGGCTAAAATACAACTTTAGCGAAGCATATCTGTCTTTTATGCAGGCAGGGGACAATTAATACCCTTGCTGCAACCTGCTTGCCGGCTCTGGGCAGCCAGTCGGGGTAGTCATTGCCCTCAGCTGTAAATGAATTCTGGCTGAGCTTCCCATCCGGCGCGAGTGTGGCGAGCTGAATGCGGGAATGTCTGCTGTTGAAATCATTAAACAAAAATGCCAGTGACCCGCCTGAATTCAACAACAGATAAGAGGAAAAGACGCCTCCGTCTTCTTGAGAATATTGTTCCTTAGGCACAATGGCGTTCCACTCCCTCATGCCATCTTTGTTGTAGGATATTGCCATTATATCATTGTAATGGTATTCCTTTATCATTGTGGAGTTATAAGGGCTGTAGAATGAAGAGTAATACCCTATGCCTGGTGCGAAATTGCTCCTGGTGG
>JACMPD010000232.1 GCA_014377675.1 Taibaiella sp. | reverse complement strand
TTGCCGCTGTTTCATATACGAGCTATGGGTACGCAAAGGGATAATCATTTAATTATTTTATTTTAAACAACTAATAGAATTGAAAATTTCAACTGCCGGACTGATTTGCCTCGTAACACATTTGTTTATTTTGTCGATTTGTGAACTTGTCAATGCAGGTCAACATACCGGTTTATTAACTTTGGGCTACAGCAGAAGTGTTTTAAATAAGAAAACAATTGAATTCACATTCAATTGTAGCAGTCATTTCAGACAGTATACAAGTTATAAATTTTCTTCTGTAGAGAAGAAAACTCTGCCAATGAAAGTTGCGACGAATGCTATAAAAAGTAGTGCAAGAAAACCAGCCATATAATTATTTTTACAAAAACAGGACAATAGTCGATTCTTTTTATGTTTATACTGGCATTAACAATGCGTTAGTATCTGTTTAACAAGTACATGTAATTTTTTAGTTCTTGTCGCCTGTTGATAAGCACCATTACAATACAAGTTTTAAAAGATTAAAGAGCTGGCGCTATGCCGTCTCCAGCGTGCATCCGCCATCCGCGCGGGCCTTAAAAACCGTAATGCCTGCCATCCTCAGGTTGCATATCTTGGCTTACCTATCAGCCGCAGGGTTGGTGATGCCAGCTGGTTGGCATCAGTGAAAGTGTGAATTCCCGCTATGTGAAATGGTCTTATAAGTGGATACATAGCAGCAACCATTATGGGGTTCCCTGTAAGTGCAAATTATTTTTGAAATACTTACTTGCTGTAGGTTGCAGGTGTACTGCAATGACGCACTGGTACAAGGTATTAAAATGAGGCATTAATATTCCCCGCAAATGATTATTTTTGCACCGATTTTATTCAAATAATAATAAATTATTATGGCAATAGTTGATTTGGTGATGCCCAAAATGGGCGAAAGTATAATGGAAGCTACCGTGCTTAAATGGCATAAAAAGGCCGGTGACTCCATTAAAATGGATGAGACATTGCTGGATATAGCTACCGACAAGGTAGACAGCGAGGTGCCTTCAACAGCCGCGGGCACCATTACCGAATTGTTGTATAAAGAAAATGACGTAGTGCCCGTAGGGGCCGTAATAGCCCGGATTGATTCAGGTGGCGCTTCGGCTTCAGCCGCACCAGTGGCTGCGCCTGCAGCAGCGGCGCCTAATGCAGCACCGGTAGCCAATGCGGCTCCGGCTCGGCCTCTGGCGGCCCCCGCCGGCGGAGGTGGCAGCGTTCCTCGCTTCTATTCACCGCTTGTACTCAACATTGCCGGCAAAGAGGGTATAGGCATGGCTGAGCTTGAAAATATACCAGGTTCAGGCAATGAAGGCAGGGTAACAAAAAAGGACATATTAGAGTATGTTTCGGTACGTGGCAATGGCGCACAGTCAGCTGCGGCTCCCCAGCCAACTGCTCCTGCACAACCACAGGTACAGCCAGTGCAGCAAACGGCGGCGCCGGCAGTGCAGGCAACACCGGGAGGGAATGGAGAAATAATAGAAATGGACCGTATGCGCAAAATGATTGCCGAGCATATGGTACGCAGTAAATCAACTTCGCCGCACGTTACCAGCTTTACAGAAGCAGATGTAACGAATATAGTAAAATGGAGAGAAAGGGTAAAATCTTCGTTTGAGAAAAAGCATGGCGAGAAAATAACATTTACACCAATATTTATTGAGGCAATAGCAAGTTGTATCCGCAAATACCCGATGATAAATGTAAGTGTGGATGGTGACAGAATAATAGTAAAGAAGGACTTAAATATAGGTATGGCAACCGCTTTGCCAAGCGGAAACCTTATAGTGCCGGTAATTAAAAATGCTGATACCAAGAACCTGCTGGGCCTTGCGAAGGATGTAAATGCACTGGCCAACGCCGCCCGCAACAACAAGCTGAAAGTAGACGATACACAGGGTGGAACTTTTACAGTTACTAACGTGGGTACCTTCGGCAGCCTTATGGGCACTCCTATTATTAACCAGCCTCAGGTAGCCATTTTGGCGGTAGGCGCCATAAAGAAAAGGCCGGTAGTACTTGAAACTGAGGCGGGCGATGTAATAGCTATCCGCCACATGATGTATCTGTCGCTGAGCTATGACCATAGGGTAGTTGACGGTTCATTGGGTGCCAGTTTTCTTACTGCTGTGGCAGATGCGCTTGAGGCATTCGACATAAACAGACCATTCTAATATATATACCGTTTACAAAATAATAAAGCGCAGACACTATATCTGCGCTTTATTATTTTGTTTAATGCTATCTGTTGTGTCTTTTGTTTTGTGAAGCAGAGAGTAGTTTAAACTAACTCTATCACCGTAATTTCAGGCAAAATGCCAAGCCTGCCCGGGTAGCCCAGGAACCCAAAGCCCCTGTTGACATACAGGTGCTGATCCCCTTCTTTATAGATGCCTGCCCACTGTTTGTAAAGATACTGTACAGGGCTCCACTTGAATATTTTACTGTCAATACCAAACTGCATACCATGGGTGTGGCCGCTGAGCATAAGGCTTATATCTTTATATTTCTTTTGTATCTCAGCTTCCCAGTGCGAGGGATCATGTGACAGCAGTATTTTTATGGGTATGTTTTTTTCAGGCAGACCTGCATAAGCCTTTGCCATATCGCCATATTTTGGAAAGTGCGCCTTAGCTCCCCAGTTTTCAATGCCTATTACCGCTATTTTATCGTTATCGCGCTCCAGCACCACATGTTCGTTCATCATCAGTTTCCAGCCCATTTTGCGGTGCAGATCTTTCAGTGTGTCAAGGTTTTTGATTTTGGCTTCCGGGGTAGGCCACTGTACATAGTCACCGTAATCATGGTTGCCTAAAGTAGAATACACGCCCAAGGGCGCTTTAAGGCGGGAGAATATCTCCTGATATTTTTCGTCAACCTCATCAGCCTGGTTATTCACCAGATCTCCTGTAAAAAAGATAATATCCGCATTTTGATCAAGCACCCTTTCTATGCCGTGAGCAACGGCTGCATGATTGTCAAAACTGCCGGTGTGTATATCGGAAATCTGTACTATTTTCAATCCTTTAAAAGCTTCAGGCAACCCGGCGAGCGGCAGTTTCATTTTTCTTACCCTATAATTATAACGGTTTCTGATGCCGAGCATGAAGCCGGAAAGAGACAGGCCGGCCAATACAATAGCTGCCTGGTTAAGAAATACGGAACGTTGTATGCCACCCGTACCGCCTGAGGGAGCCGCATCGCGAAAGGCAAGGAATGTGATGAGCCAAGTGAACAGACGCCTGATATCATCAATAAGCATTACAAGTAAAATAAGTACCTTACCTACAACAAACCCAAGCACAAAACCGATATAAATATTTCTCAGCAGGTGCGGCACGCCCGCCCAGTTGATCTGGCGGAAAAGTATAAAGCTTGCCCAGGTAAGCAGTGTAAGTGCCAGGTAAACGCCCATAACAGAAACCCGCCACACCGATGGCGCGGTTTTAAGCATAGAGCGGACTAATATAAAGCTGTAATATTCGGCCAAGCCAACTATCAGCAGAACGAGAATCATTCTGAGTGCCATCTAAAATATGGTTTAAAATTTAATAAGGTTTTCTATCTGCTGGTCAATAAGGGCTTCAGTTGCCGGTTTAAGTAAAACACCTTCTTGACTTATTTCATCTTTAATTGTAGAGAGCAGTACCTTATTGTAGAGTACATTTATTTTAAGATAGTGCAAAATGCTCGTCATGTGTTCAATGCCTCTCAGGTTACCTGCTCTGCCATCAGAGATACCCACAAGCATCGCTTTTTTATACCACCAGCACTTTTTTATATCGCTGTTATCCATCATGGATTTAACAATGCCGGGGAAGCTGGCATTATATTCCGGCAGTATAAATATAAATTTTTCGGCTGGTATCAGGAATTCGGCTTCTGTAGCCACCATGCTGGCTGCTCTTTCCCATACCTGCTTTCCTTCGAGCGAAAGCACGCTTACGTTTTCGCCAGCGGCTCTTAGTTTATTATAATAGATGACAGCAGTTTTTAAACTCATGCTGCCTGGCCTGTTAGTGCCTGAAATTATTGTTATCATTATATTTACTTTCGAGAAACGGGGCAAATTACTCCGTTTCACCCAAATGCGTTCCTAACAATTTTTCAATGGCATCATTATGACTATCTATTCACTGTTTTTAACAAAACTGTATATTTTTGAAATCACCCAACTTTTATCTATTTGGGCTTGTCTACTTATAGGCGGAGCGGCATTGTTAAATTGAAAGCCTATCCCGTTTTGGTGAAACGTTTAATTTTAAGGTGGGCAAGGATCTAAGTATTAATTTTTGTTTGTTGCTGGCTTTTGATGTTACTATTTCATTATAATTTTATAACTTGCATAAAAATTACCTGCAGCCAGGGTGATTATTAAAATGAGAGCGATGAAAAACAATCTTTACCGACGTATTCTTTTTCTGGGAATAATACTGATTATGTTCAGTGTAAAGTCATTTTCCCAAATTACAGTAACCCGTGATTCGGTATGCGGTCCTTGTGTAAATCTGTATGCAAGTTTGCTGGGTGATGCGCCTACCTCCACTGGTATAACAGCTGATGATGGCTGGTCCGGCACTCTTTCATTGGGTTTCACTTATAACTTTTATGGCAATAACTATACCAGTTGCCTGATAGGCTCTAATGGGGCCGTATCTTTTAATACATCTCTTGCCGGCAGCGGTTTTGGCTGGTCAATAACATCGGTTTTATTAGGCAATGCCAATGTCCGTAACTGCGTTTGCGGGCCTTGGTGCGATATCTATATACCGGCAGGCGGCACCATAACCTATTCTTCAATAGGTACGGCGCCTTACCGTAAGTTTATGGCTACCTGGTGCCGTACGCGTATGTATTCCTGCACATCGCAATGGACTACAACACAGATAATATTATACGAAACGACTAACCTGGCAGAAGTACACATAGCGCACAAAACGATATGCAGCAGCTGGAATGGTGGTTACGCAATTGTGGGCGTTCAGAACGCAGCCGGCTCAGCGGCTACTGCGGCTCCTTCGCGGGATTATCCTACAACATGGTCAGCCACTAACGAAGCCTGGAGATTTACACCTAACTCCAGCTCCACTGCATATACTGCAAGTTCAATCAGTTTCGCACCGGTTCCGTATGCTTCATCAACCATAAACTGGTATGACAGTGCTTCCGGCGCTTACTTAGGCGCTGGCACCACTATTAATGTATGTCCTACCGTTCCTACAACTTACAAGGTGACTGCTGCAGGCTGCGATGACTCAACGGTTAGTTATTTCAATGTTATTCCATTTACAGGCAGCCCTGTACACATAACTAGTATTGAATCTGTAAATCCATCAGTTTGTGGTAACTGCGATGGTACTATCAGACTTATAGGCGTTAATCCTAATGAAATTGATTCTGTTTTTTATTCCATTAATGGTGTCGCCCAGCCTGTAATTGTTGACTCGGCAGGAGCTGACAGTACAATTACTCTGACAGGCCTTTGTGCAGCTACCTATGATTATTTTTATGTGAAGGTGGGTAACTGCCCGTCGGATACTGTAGGCCCTGTAACGCTTGTTAACCCTGCATGGGGCATTACTGATACCTCTTCCACTAATGCGAGTTGCTCAGCATGCGACGGTACTATCACAATATATGGTTTGTTGCCCGGCAGAAGTACCATTGTTAACTATGACTTTAACGGTGCTGCACAAACACCTGTTACAGCGACAGCAACCGGCGCAGGTACTATAACACTTTCCAATCTTTGCCCGGGCACGTATGACAATATTATAGCTGTACTCGTATCCTTCATTCCTGGTGCATGTGTATCTAACGCCGTAGGTCCTTTCTATATTGTACCTCCGCCACTGATACCAGTAAGGATAACTGCGCAAACTAACCCAAGTGAATGCGGCGCTTGCAATGGCAGTATTACCATAACAGGAATGGCGCCAGGCTCCGTTGATACAATATTCTATAAACTAAATGGTGTTAACCAGACTCCACTTGTTTATTCTGCAGGGAGTGACAGCTCCATTACTATGTACAGCCTTTGTGCCGGTAACTATAGC
>JACMPD010000231.1 GCA_014377675.1 Taibaiella sp. | reverse complement strand
CATTGGCAGGTGGGGGGGCGATACGGCCAAAATGATTGCTTTTGTAAAAAACTCACAGCAGGTAATAGCCACCGATGGCGAAAACTCCTATGCCGGCAAGCTCTACATTAAGTGGAATAAATCGGTGATGCCTCTGCACACGTCGCTGTCTGACGCTGAGGTAATGGATATATTGCGGTATATGGATAAGTAAGCGCGGCAAGCCGCAGAAGGGATACAACATAAATAGCCCCGGCGACAACCGGGGTTATTTTAATTATATTGAGTGCGGCAAATTGACAGAATAATCTGGTTGATCCTTACTTATTACTCTTTTACAAACTTCCTTATTTCCGTTCCGTTTATCTTAATGAAGTAGATACCCGCCTGTAGCGCCGAAACATCAATACTTGCAGTGCTGCCAGCTGGCAGCAGGTTGTAAAGTACCTGCCCTGTAATGGTACTTATAACGGCGCTGGTAATGCCGCCGGGGCTGGCTATAGTCAGCTCATTGTGTGCCGGTTTAGGATAGAGCACCGCATCTTATGCGAGCACTGAGAATTGCAGTATTGCTCAGAATAATTTGTTACAGTACCAGGCAATGCTACTGTAAACACCTTGCAAATGATATGTATGTAAGCAGCTCTGATGATTAATGGTGGTTTTTTTCATTTACTCTTTTTATTGGTGAATGAGCCAGGAGCATAAGCCGCGTGTGCCACCGCCTTTCACATTATTTAACCTCCCAAAACTGCAATAACAAAACTTTCCGCGCGTTTTTAATAACGCTATTAGCAAAAACCTGTATTTTTAACCCCCAATGAAGACAGACCTATCCATAGTTGTCCCTTTATTTAATGAAGAAGAGTCGCTTGCCGAACTGGTAGAGTGGATAGAGCGCGTGTGTAAGCAGCACAACTATACCCACGAAGTGATAATGATAGATGACGGCAGCACTGACAGCAGCTGGCAGGTGATCAGCAATCTTTCAAAACAGTATACCGCGGTAAAAGGTATCAGGTTTCAGCGCAACTATGGTAAAAGCCCGGCGCTGCACGTGGGCTTTAAGGCTGCAGTGGGCGAGGTGGTAATAACCATGGATGCCGACCTGCAGGATAGCCCCGATGAAATACCGGAGCTTTACAGCATGATAGTGAATGACGGGTTTGACCTGGTGAGCGGCTGGAAAAAAGTAAGGTATGACAATGCCGTAACCAAAAACCTGCCTTCAAAGCTCTACAACGGCGTTAACCGCCGCCTCACCGGCATAAAGCTGCATGACATGAACTGCGGCCTGAAAGCCTATAAAAAGAAAGTAATAAAGAGCATTGAAGTTTATGGCGAGATGCACCGGTTTATACCCGTACTGGCTAAGAATGCCGGTTTCAGGAAAATTGGCGAAAAGGTGGTGCAGCACAGGGCGCGTAAGTACGGTGTGTCAAAGTTTGGGTGGGAGCGGTTTATTAACGGGTTTCTTGATCTGTTGTCTATACAGTTTGTGAGCAGGTTCGGTAAAAAGCCGATGCACTTTTTCGGGGCTATGGGTTTCGCTACCTTCCTGCTGGGTTTTGGCATTGTTATGTGGCTTATAATGGAGCGCATAAGGGAAGGCGCAGGCTTCGGGCTTACCAATAAGGTAGGGTTTTACATGGCCCTTACCACCATGGTAATGGGTACCCTCTTTTTCCTGAGCGGCTTTATAGGCGAGCTTATAGTTCGCAGCGCACCTGATAGGAATAATTATTTGACTGAGGAGAAAGCAGGCTGGTAGGGAGTTTATCCTCAACCCCGGCCCTTCAGGATGAGCGATGGTGGGGAGATAAAGAATAAGTGGAATACTCCGTTGATAAAACGACTGGTTATGAAGATGTAAAAAAAGGCAAAAGTTAATTATTTTTATAAAAAAAAATTATGTCTCTGGAAAGAAAAATACATTGGGAAACAGTATATTCTACCAAGCAACCAAATGAAGTAAGTTGGACACAAGATGTACCAAAAACTTCTTTAGAGTTCATACATAGTTTTAATGTTAGTAAATCTGCAAACATAATTGATATTGGTGGTGGGGATAGTCGTTTAGTTGACTATCTAATTGATGAAGGTTTTGAACATGTATCTGTATTAGATATCTCAGAAAAAGCGTTAGAAAGAGCCAAGGTAAGATTAGGCGAAAAATCAAGTAAAGTGAATTGGATAATTTCAGATATTACAGAATTTTCACCAACAGTGAATTATGATATTTGGCACGACCGAGCAACGTTCCATTTTTTAACCACCTCAGAGCAGATAGCAAAATATCTATCTATTGCCAGAAAAGCGGTAACTGGCTATTTGACTATTGGGACATTTTCTGAAAATGGTCCTAAGAAATGTAGTGGTTTGGATATTAAGCAGTATAACGAAATACAGCTACAGGAAGAACTTTCAAACGGCTTTGAGAAGATAAAATGTGTTACCGAAGACCACATAACACCATTCAATACTTCGCAAAATTTTCTGTTTTGTAGTTTCAGAAAACAAAGTTTGTGATAGCAAAAAGCACGCTTTAACGCTTAGTATTTTACTTTACGAAAAATTTAATATGTTTTCTCGGTACACATTTTAACTTTAACACTATCCCTTCTCCTTCAAAGGAGAAAGAAGATCAATACCCTAGCCCTCGCGGGTTTTACATACCACACTTAGATTTAAAACCCTCCCCCCAATTATTCCCCCCAAACACTACCTACATAAATAAACTTTTACTAATTTACAGCGCTTTAGCCAAAATGGCTATTGCTATGCTATATGGCGAGGTGTGTAAGAGCGATGCCATACATGTAAATACAGGAAAATAACAGCAGCGGATGAAAAAAATTGTACTTGGTTCATTAATGGCGTGCACCGCACTTGCGGCAAATGCGCAAAAATATCTTGGGGTAGCTACCAGCAACTACAGCGGCATATCAGGCATGTACCTTAACCCAGCGAATATTGCTGATAACAGGGAGCGCCTCGTAATTGACTTTTTGAATATAAACACGGGTATTGATAACAGCCTGGGCAAGATAAATACTATTGGCAACGTATATACTTTTATAAAGGATGACAACGCCAATGTGAATGACGTATTTTCTTTTTCAAACAAAGAGAAATTCAGCCTGCATGCGCCTTATGCCGAGGTGCGCGGGCCGGGCGTAATGGTGAGCATTAACCACCGCCACAGTTTCGCCGTCACTACGCGGCTGAGGGGCACCAACCAGTTTAATAATTTTGACCAAACGCTGTACAGAACCATACTGGACACCAGCTACGCCTCGCAGGGGAATGTGGCCCTGACCGCCCAGAACTTTAACTGGACCGCGCATGTGTGGATGGAAGCAGCTTTGTCTTACGGAGCTATAGTGCTGGAAAAAGGCAGGCATGAAGTGAAAGTGGGTGCCACCGTGCGCTACCTGGGTGGCCTGGGCTACCTGGGCCTGAAGGGCAATAACCTGGATGTAGGCTATGTAAAAGGGCAAGATTCGTTCTACGCCAATAACACAGACCTCTCTTACGCCAGCAATATACTCACAGCCGAAGGCGCACTGAGCATTACCAACAGTAACTTTTTCAAAAAATTCTTCGGCAAAAGCCAGGGCAACGGCATAGGGGCTGACCTGGGTGTAGTGTATGACTACATGGGCGATGACAACACGGAACGCTATGACATGGATGGTAAAACAGGCCTATCAAACCAAGAAGTAAACCGCTATAAAGTACGGGTGTCAGCCTCAGTAACTGATATAGGCCACATAACCTACGACCAGAAAAATAATTACGGGCTTAGTATATCGGGGGATGGATACCTGACCTCAAGGGGACTTTCGGGTAATGTGAAAAACTTTGATGATTTCAGAAATTATGCAAAGTCGCAGGGATTTAGAGCCGACACAGGCCGTATAACATCAAAAGTGTACATGCCCACCACAATGATACTGAGCGCTGACTACCACGCGAGCCGCAATATATATGTCAACGCAATGTATATTGGTAACCTCGCCAACAGGCAGAACTACGGCAACTCTTACTACAACCAGTTTACGCTTACCCCGAGGTATGATACCCGCAACTACAGCATAGGTGTACCCATTACCTACAGCACACTTACAACAGCTATGAAGCTGGGCGTAGGCATAAGAGCGAAAGGATTTTTTATTGGCAGCGATGATATGCTGGTATTTTTTACCAACAGGCAATATGGCCTTAATGTATATGGGGGGGCTTACCTGGTGCTGCACAAGCGCCGCCCGGCTGACAGGGACCGTGACCACGTATCAGACAGTAAAGACCGCTGCCCTGATGACTTTGGTAGCTGGCGCTACAAAGGCTGTCCCGACAAAGATGAAAACAACAGTGCTGACAGTGCAGACAACTGCCCTGAGGCAACTGGCCTGCCGGTGCGGCATGAAAATAGAACAGGCAGGAGAAATGAAGCAGACAATACGCAGCATGAAGAGGGCCGCGCACCTAATACTGAGGACAAAGCGGGCACAGGTAATAAATTTTTTAGCCGGGCGCAAATTGGCTGATAGGTATGCTGCAAAAGAGAGGAGAAATTGGTGAGGAAGCGGAGGCGTTTAACTGAACTTTACTGTATTTTTCGGGTAATTCAGGATTAAGGCACATTTTTTGATAATGATTGCTGTAATAACTTTATTTTTGCACACAAATAAAACAGATAAAATGAAAAAACAATTTTTATTCCTTGCAGGCAGCGCTATTTTACTGGCTTCATGCGGTAACAACGCCACTGACAACCAGGGCCAGACAAAAGCACAGATGGACTCTACGATAAATGCCGAAGTTGCCGCTAAAGAAGCAGCAATGAAAGCATCAAATGACTCCATGATAGCCGCTCAGGCGAAAATACAGGCTGACTCTATTGAAAATGCCAAGAACATGGCAGCCGCAAAAGGCAACGGCAAAACCAAAGGCCGCTCTACCACTAAAACCACCACGACTACTACTACTGTAACTCCGCCGCCGCCACCGTCAAATCCGAAAGACGCGCGTTTTAATGAAACTACATCAAAAAAAGTAGATCAGGCGGCACACGATAAAAAAGCAGACAGGTTTAAATAACCAACCTAATTATAAAAACGGAAAATGGACATCAATTTGGTGTCCATTTTTATTTTTGACAAGCGTGGTATGCATTAATAAAAAATCCCCGCAATAACATTGCAGGGATTTTTTATTAATGCCGTAAAAAATTACTGCCATGTGCCGGTGTAAGACCTTGTAAGATTCTGTGGGTTGGTAATGGTGTAGTTCCAGGTTATTTTCTTGGAAGTTGCATCATAAGTACCACTGCCAGATACAGAGAAAGTATCAGCGTCAGGTGTTTGTGTACCCACAGTAATTGTGTTACCTGATAAAGTGCCATTTACATCATTGGTAAAGAGGCCGGAGAAATTACTTATTTTAACTGCCGCAGTAGCTGTGCCGGCAGAAATTGACGATGTATAAGTAGGCAATGCAACTACCGGAGATACCTGAACATCAGAAGCAGACCAAATTTTTATAATTTTAGTACGTGATTCTGTTTGGCAGTTTGTGCCTTCATAGCCTGTAGGGCAAGTGCAAGTGCCGCCGTCGCAGGTACCGCCATTCTGGCAGGTTACGCCTTTGCAGGCATCTTTGGTACATGATGTGTATACGATGGTTGAAAACGAACCAACAGTAACTAATGCGCTTAAAGCGATAAGACGAAATGATTTCATAGACTTCTATTTTTTCAATTATAGTAACAAATTTCAGGCCAAAGATAATGAATTGGCTCAAATTCCCAAAATAAAACGAAATTTTGGCATTGTAATAAACTGTTTATTTGTTATAACTATACAGCGGGGGCATTTTTTGCGGTCCACACTGCCCGAAAATGATGGTGTGATAATTGTATATTGTAATTTGTCAATTTAAACTGGCTGTAAATGCCGGAGTGGGGAATTTAGTCAACAACCCTGTAAGAAAGGCAGTAGTGCACCGCCGCCCACGGTGCGCTACGGTGACATTAGCGTATATTTCCGAATTATTTTTTTTAGTGAAATGGCTTTTCAGCAGGCACAATAAGGAGAGAAGAACCCCACTCGCCGTTTTATCACTCAACATGCTCCAAAAAAGCGACCAGCCATTCGTTAAGATTGGTTACCGCTTCTTTCATTTTCCACTGGCTTTTATCACGTGGTATTATATAGTTAGATATCGCCCTTACCTGCGCAAAGGGCGCACCGAGTTGCAGACATACATAATGCAGTGCTGCACCTTCCATACTTTCCACTGAGCAGCCATAGCGTGCCGTTCTGCGGGCTATGGTGCGTTCGTTGCCACTTACCATGTTTACGGTAAGGCCACTCACCTGCCGCAACTGCTGAAGGCCTATAAAGGGAGAGAGCGGGGTATGCAACACACCGCCGCTGTGCGGATGCAGGTTGGCGTCGATAAGGCCCATATCAAAAATATCAAGCTGTTCCTCATGGTCTTCGGCGCCCAGGTCGCCATAGCGGTCACGGGTTACAGAAACCACCTCGCCCAGGGCAATAAGCGGATCAAAGCTGCCGCCTACACCGGCCTGCAACACAAGATCATAACTTTGACCCGCAAGCGCATGGGTAAGCGCAAAGGCAGTAGCTATGCCACCCACCCCGGTAATTAAAAAAGTTACCTTCGCGGCAAACCTGGTGGGCTTTTGGTTGTAAATGCTTCTGAACAGGCTTATTTCTCCTTCGGTGGCGGCTGCGAGCAATATATTCATGCCACAATATACGGGATGGCGGGCAGGTTTTGTATTTGTGAAGCTGTTAAAGCGGTTTATTGATTTTGGTTTTTTGTGTTACGGCTAAGGAAGCGTAATTTTGCGGCTAAATTATAAAAATGGTTTATCTGACACGTGTGGAGCATTTTAACGCGGCGCACAAACTACATAACGCAAGCTGGACTGACGAACAGAACAAGGAAGTATTTGGTAAATGTGCCAATGAAAACTGGCACGGGCATAACTACGAACTACATGTGACCATAAAAGGCACTCCTAACCCGGAAACAGGCTTTGTTTACAACGCAAAAAGGCTTGGTGATATAATAAAGGAAGTAATAGTGGAGAAGGTTGACCACCGCAACCTAAACCTTGATGTGGACTTTATGAAGGGTAAATTTACCAGCGCTGAAAACCTGGCCATAGGGATATGGAATGAACTAAAACCGCACCTGGACAAAGACAATGCTGACCTGCACTGCGTGAAGATAGTGGAAACCAAGAGCATTTTCGTAGAGTATTTTGGTTAGGTATATTGGTTTTATCAATAGGGCAGTATAAATAACTGCTGTTGGAAATGCACAGTCTCGGTATAACTTTGTTTAAAATTTACCGAAAAAAAATAAACAAATTGGCGTATCGAAAAATAGAGGAGTACGATGAGCAGGCTACTGCGCAGTTACGGGCCAGCTACCACAGCATAATAGAAGCAATAGGCGAAGACCCGCAGAGAGAAGGCCTGTTGAAAACCCCTGAGCGCATGGCCAAGGCCATGCAGTTTTTGACACAGGGCTACAGCACCGACCCGAAAGCGATATTGGAGTCAGCAAAATTTGCCGAGCCATACAGCGAAATGGTGATAGTAAAAAGCATTGAACTATACTCAATGTGTGAGCACCACCTGCTGCCGTTCTTTGGCAAGGCGCACATAGCCTACATACCTAATGGCTACATTACCGGCCTGAGCAAACTGGCCCGTGTGGTAGACTGCTTCGCGCGCCGCCTGCAGGTGCAGGAGCGCATGACCCACCAGATACTTGATGTAATACAGGACACGCTGCAGCCCCTTGGCGTGGGCGTAGTAATAGAAGCCCAGCACCTGTGCATGATGATGCGCGGCGTGCAAAAACAAAACAGCGCCACCACCACCTCAGCCTTCAGCGGCCAGTTTATGAAAAATGAAACCAGGAGCGAATTTTTGAGGTTGATAGGAGCTGATTTGAGGTAGGAGATATTGTTGGTTCAATTCTAAAAATATGATATTCAAACAGAGCCTGAGGTTAGCAATGCCCCTGCGAGTTTAAGTGTATATATACCAGAAGGATAGTAAACAGCGGTGCATGATGTTTTTTTTGGCGCTGCCATGGCAGGCTATGAACTACTGTAGATAAAGTAATAGTAGTAGGTTCATAGCCTGTCTAATATGCTTCGTCATGATCACCAATATTGATAAATACCGCTTTGGGGGGCTTGTCTTGAGTGAAATAGAAAACGATTCTCAAATTGTACGCAAGGGAGCAGCTCCATAATCCTTTAAGCTTGCCGGATAATTTGTGTGTTTTTAATTTTGCGTCAAAAGGATTTGCAGTGAATAATGCTAAGATAGCCCGAAAAGAGTCAGCAGATACCTTGCCTGCATGAACGTTTTTGTGGTAGGTTTTTTTAAATTGATCGCTAAAAGAGATTTCCATAGTTGTTTAATATCTACATAGTAGCAAAACCTTACAGCATATTCATAAGCTCATCGACATCTGATGAGAAATTTAATTTACCTTCTTTATGCTCCTCTTGCGCTTGATTATAACTTGTCATTATTTCGTCTCTGCGGGCATCTGCAATATTATGTTCCAGCAGGCTTTTTAACTCTAGTTTTTCTTCCAGCGGCAAATTATAAACACTCTCTACAACATTAGAAAAAATAGCAGCGGTTTTCATAATTGTATTTTTTACAAAGATAGAACAATCAGGGTATTTTATGCGAGGTGCAGCTTTCGCTCTTTTGTAAAAATAAATTATGGATTACCTTTGCAGTAAATACCGCGGGAAGTAGCGCAGCCCGGTAGCGTATCCCGCTAAGGAGCGGGACGGTCAAAGGTTATTTTTTTAGTACTGTTTTTATCATTACTGCGGGAAGTAGCGCAGCCCGGTAGCGTATCCCGCTAAGGAGCGGGATGGTCAAAGGTTATTTTTTAGTACTGTTTTTATCATTACTGCGGGAAGTAGCGCAGCCCGGTAGCGTACTTGGCTGGGGGCATGTGGTCGCATGTTTGAATCAAGTCATCCCGACAATTTGGAACAAATGGGAATAATTACGAACAACTCGGAATTGGTTGGCTGGATTGTTCTCATTTTTACACATTATTGCTAGATTTATTTTTTTCTTTTGTGTCTTGCAATATGATGCAATTCCATTTTTGAGCACCAAGCTAACTACAACCATGTGGAGTAATATATATCTATACTATGAGATAAGGAGCGATAGGAATTACTCGCAAAAACTAGCCGTTGCAGAAATCGTCAAAATACTTGAAGAAACAGGTTTACTAAAAAAAGATGCACCCTTATTATTTAAGAACGCAGATTTTTTCCCATGGTTGTCGTTGTCAATTGTTTGGACAAGAGATGGAAACTATCATGTTGATAACAAGTCTGAATTAGTTAATGCTAATTTAATCCCTGT
>JACMPD010000230.1 GCA_014377675.1 Taibaiella sp. | reverse complement strand
CAATACTCATCAAAAATTCACCAACTATTTCGCCGCCGGTAAACAGGAACGTTTTTTTGAACAGCTTCACCCATTCGTCCTTAGTTTTTGGGTGATGGTGTTCCAGCCATTTTTCAAATGACCCAAATTCTTGTTGTATCGCCATTATGGTTTTAGCGTTTTCAATTGCTGCATTTATTTTCAGTTTGTTCCTGATAATACCGGCGTCGTTAAGTAACCTGAGCCGGTCTGCCTCGGTATATGCGGCAATTTTATGTATATCAAATTCGCTGTAAGCTTTACGGAAAAAATTTTCTTTTTTCAAAATGGTTTCCCAGCTCAGGCCAGCCTGATTTATTTCCATAAGCAGGCGACCAAATAATTCATTATCATTATGGATTGGAAAACCATAATAATTATCATGGTAATTCTTATGCAGGTTCCTCGCGGGTTCGGGCATGTTTGGTATGTGGCTACAATATGACATTTAATTTTATTGGTTTTTTCAATGGCAACTTTTTCAATGGCAACCCAAAGTAGTTCTGTTGTTATTTAATTTATTTTTATAATTCCAGCTCCGTTATATGAGTGATAATTGCCGTCGTACATAGCGTCAGCCTGTACCGGGCCGAGGCGGAACGTACCCGGCGAAACGGCCCTTACCATGTAGTAAAAGTTCCTCTGCCTGCCTGAGACCGTGGTGAAAAAATTTATACGGTCATCCCTGATGTCTTTATATTCGGGTTCATCCTGCTGGATAATCCATTTCATTGCAGGCATTTCATTAAGCCTGGTATTCTCAATTTCGAACCCTGCCGGCAGCATATCAGTTATGGCTACATTTTGTATATCACCCCTGTACTCGGCTGATATGGAAATTCGCACCACCACCAGGTCATTCTGTTTGAATGTGTTGCTGCTTATTTCGTTTCCGTCGCGGTTGTAGAATGTACGCCTTACTTTCAGGTAGCTGTCCTCCTGCTTATATGAGCCATCTGCTGTAATGCCGTCTATTTCCCAACTGTAGAAGTAGCCTCCCGTGCCATTTACCTGTATGTTTAATTTATTGCCCGCATAGTCTTTTGCGTTCAGGGTAACAGGAGCACCATCAGTAGTGGCCACTTTCTTACCATTATATATTATGGCAGCGGTGGCGGCTGTCTTGTTGGCCATTTTCGCTACCTTACCAAGCGCCAGCATACTGAAGGCGTTTTCCTGTGTACTGAGGTATCTCTCTTTTTTTAATTGTTCAGTAAGGTGTTGCGTCATTACACCCACCTGCCTGTTGCCCGGGTCCACATCCATCAACACATTAAGCGCCAGTGCCTCATCTCTGATATAAGAATAGAAGCTGCCGTCAAAAGAGTGGTTCGGTATTTCACCCGCAAACGCCGGCGGCAATACCTCTTTTGCCTGTAAAGGCTGCCCTGCAAGGGAGTATGCTGCGGAAAGCAGGTATTTACTATCCAGTGTCAGCAGTTCCTGGTGCGCTTTGTAGTAGTTCATGGTTGCCTGCTGGGTTTGTCCTGCCCGTGCCAGTACATATAATGAATACGCAACTTCTTCTGGCGCTATCAGTTTGGTTTTATCTCCGTTGTAAAAGAAGGTTTCTGTTTCTTTCTTATTCAGTTTAAACTTAAGGTATTGAAGCAGGCGCACCAGCGCATTTTCACTTACTTCATATCCGGCTTTTTTAGCTTCCAGTATAAAGTGAGTGGCATATACGGTACCCCACCAGCTTTCATAACCGCCCTGCGGCCAGTAGCTGAGCGCACCGTTATTCAGTTGCATGGACTGTAGTTTATTTATAGCCTGTTGCACATTGTACGATGGATTTATGTTTTTATCAGTGAATCCAGTGATGCTTTTTACAAGATCAGCATAATAAAGCTGCGGGAAAGCGGCTGAAGTAGTTTGCTCCACGCAACCATAAGGGTACTGCACCAGGTACGATATATTTTTAGAAAATTGTGTCAGGGGTGACTTGCCAATTACAATTTTACCTGATACTGACGATGGTATGAAAGCGGAAGCAAGATCAATAGCTGTATTATTGTTTGCAGTTGCCAGGCCACTGCCGGTTAGTTTTTGCAGGGAGGCTGGTGGCCTTACCCCTATCTCGGTTTCGTTGGTGAAGGTTTCTCCCAGCGCTTTTACGGTTACCGTCACTTTGCCCACACCTGTGGCCGGCATGGCAGTAACATAGAAAACCGCCCTCTGTTCCCGGCCGGCAGGTATGTTTACAACCTGTGTGGTGCCACCGGTAATGCCTAACGGGCCGCTTACCTGTATGGTAACTGTAGCGCCTGCATTCTTTGCAGTGGTGTTGCTTATTGAAACCGGAACTACCACTTCATCTTTGGGGCTCAGGAAACGGGGGAGTGCTACGCTGATAACCATTGGGTCAACAACCTTCATGTGATTATCAGTGCTACCGAATGCCTTGCCTTTATAAGCAGCGGCCATTATCCTTAAATCTCCCGAAAACTGAGGTACGTTAATATCAAAGGTAACATTACCACTTCCATCAGCCTGCCGTATGCCGCTCCAGAAAGAGACGAGCTTTACACGGTTGGCGAATACCGGGTTTACGCGCATATTAGATTGATCGTTGCCGTCACCACCTGTGCTGCTTAAGGTTGTTTTTATTTCGGGGAGTAACCACGGGTATATATCATAACTGTGCACTGCAAGTGCTGTTTTCTGGTAGAAATAGCCATAAAGGTCAGGAGTAACATAGTTTTTTACCTGCAATATACCTTCATCAACCGCGGCAATTGTTACAAACGCGCCGGGTACTGTTTTTACGTTAATGGACTGCTTTGTTGCCGACCTGGATTTTTCAGCGATACTCAGCGTAACCGGCAACTTATAGCTTTTGTTCTCAACTTTAACTGATTGAAAGCCGTGCGCCACGGTGAGGGGCATATCGCCGCCATTCATTGGCCGGAAGAGGGTAGCGGTGATGTATACGTTAGGTATATGATCTTCTTCTGCTTTCAATGAAAGTGAGGCGGACTTATTTTTCACATCAAGGTAATAATGTTTGAATATGTGGTCCCGCTCCACGGTTACCAGCATACGTCCATCAAAAGGTGTGGTCAATAATATATTCATATTATCGCCCTGATTATAAACAGGCTTGTCTGGTTTAATATCCACATTACCTTCGTTATCCACCTCAAAAGAAGTATAATGGCTGTCGCCCCAGCCCCATGCGTACAATCTCTTGCTTACGTAGTTCTCTGATCCATCAATAAATACCCTTACCTCATATTCCCCGCTTTGCTGCAGATTAGCGATATAAGCTGTGTTAACACCACTTATCCGTAGTTTTTGTTGCGAAACAATTCTGTTTTCTGGTTGCGAAACGTATCTGTAGCCGTTTCCGTTTTGTTGTATTACGGTGTGCCACTGTTTTTCTAATAGTGTAACCGTAGCGTTTACGCTACCTGGACTGCCGTTTTTGTCTGTCGCTACCAGGTTAACCCGCACTGGCGTGTTAGTGCTCACATATTGCTCACTGTTCTTAATGCCTATAAACACAGGCTGTGTAAATACCGTAAAGTGCGTGTACCGGTGTAGCGGCCGTCCTGTTTCATCAAACACAGTAGCTGTTATATTACCACTCAGTTGGCCGGAGTTTGTCATGTTGTCCAGCGTAAATTCCTGGGTGGCACTTCCTTTAGCATCTGTTTTGCCTGTCCTCAGGTCAGGAGTGAACCGGTATTCATTGCTCAGCGAAAAATCATAATCGGGATAGTTTTTCGCTGTGAATACCGTTTTTTCCATATTCAGTTCACATTCATAATTACGGTCAGCCGCAGGAGTGCCAAAAAGATTATCTGCCTGTATGGCCGCGGTAATTTTTTCTCCGGGTTTATATTCTTCTTTATTTATTTTCAGGGACGCTTTCATGCGGTCAGGCATAAATTCTTCGATGCTTACACTGTATGTATTCAGAAGCACATCATTACCTGTAAAAACGTTGGCGGTATAGGTACCCGTAAGCGCAGTTACGGGTATTGGGAAAGCCACTTCGCAGGACCCTTCTTCATTCAGAATCTTCCTTACCGTGCTGAATTCTTTGCCGTTAGGCATGATGAGTTTTATTTTCACAGGTACTTCACCCGGATTTTTCCATCGTTCATCTCTTACCACGGTTGTAAGGTGCACAGTTTCGCCTGGCCGGTAAAGGTTACGCTCCCCGTAAATCATGGCGTTCAGGCCGGCATCGTTTGGAATGCGGCCACCGACATCAAAGCGCGAGGTACCGATCATGCAATTTTGCAACCAAACAAAAGTAAATTCATCGTTTCGTTTGGCGGTTACCATCCCTACTTTAAAACCGGGTGCAGTTGCATCAATATTTTTGAGTACTGCTATGCCTTCATTATCAGTGGTTACTGTACTCAAAACCTGGTTATTTGTGCTGATAAATGAAACACTTACACCGGCCAAAGGCTCTGCTTTACCAATGGAGTTAGCAAACACATACACATTATTTTTTTCTTCCTTTACGATGAGTCCTATGTCAGAAATGGATAATATTTTTGAGTCCTGTACCCAGTTCTGCTGTTTTGACTGTACCCTTACTACATAAATGCCATTATAACTTTTAATTTTATCTCTAAAATCAATATTCAAAATCCGTGATTCACTGAGTTTTGGCAGCTTGGCGGTTTCGTAGGTTTTATTGAAAACAATGTCACCCATATTTTCAGTGTCATAATATTCATAGTTACTACCGTCATCATCGTCACTATCCCAATGGTATTCATTTTCTTTACCCTTGCGCATAAAATGCTCCAGGTTGTTCTCGTATATTTTTATTATACTTACTTCAACATCAGGAACGTTGACGATACTCAAAGAAATATTCTTATTCCCTGCTGAAGACAAATACATGCCCTTTGTATTGATGAAGGTAATGGCCGGCTTCAGTTTTCCGAAGGAAACCTGCCCCGTATATTCCTGCTTCAGTTTCCCCCCGAATATGCCCTCCAGTTTTTGGGAAATATTAACCTGGTAAGCCTGTGTGGCACTGAACTGAGCACTTGTAATTGAAAAACCGCCTTCACTAACAGCAATTTCAAATGGAACTGCCGGGGCTATAGTGACCAGGCTTTTTATGTTAAGTTCTTCCGGCGGTTGCGATGTACTTACCGTTATCACTCCTTCAGTGCCATTGTGCTGTGCTGTAATGTCGGTTATGCTCAGGTTGTAACGGGAAGGAATTACGGTCTCAAAAGCAGTGTCTGATTTAGACACATATTTTGTACCAGTGACCATTATGCCTTTCCCAATACTGATCTTTAAAGGAGTTTCCGCATCTTTATCGTTTACAGGCATAAACTGTACGGACAATACTTTGCCCATACCAGTGTTTACAGCCAGCATATTCACAGGGTTGCCATTGCTGCTCAGCTTAAGGCGTGCTGCTGCTTCATCAAGGTTAATATCATAATTGAAGCCAAGATCGAGCTGCACCAATACATTATTCGCGTTTTTACCCCTGGTCCACAGCAGGTGCGTGCTGTTGACCTGAAGTGGCGCAGTATGAAAGGTGAACGGTTTCGAGCTGAAGCTATATTTTTTAGCACTGTATTTCAACAGGCTGTTAGTCAATTTGCCCTCATATTCAGCGCCGGGCGCAAAACCTTCTTTGGGGGAGAATACAAGTTCACTTTTTGTATTCCACTTAAATTTCCCTTTCACGGCAGGGGAGAAATTGATATATGTTGTGCTGTCCCAAATGCCCAGAAGGCTGTCAGCGAAAATATCTTTATTAAACAGGAAGACGAGGTTTTGCTGTAGCTCGATTTCGCTTTCAAAGTTACGGCTGGCGATTTCCAATTCATTTTTACTGCCGCAGGAGCATAAAAAAAGGCAACCAATCAGGAAGAAGGTTAGCCGGTTGATGAATGTCATAAATAGTTAGTAATGTGCAATAAAATTACTGTGTTTTGCTGATATTATCAGAAAAATTTTCTTTATTTTTTTGAGTTAGGGTGTCCTTATCTTTGCCGCATGGAACAAAGACGGCCTGTAATATTGATAACTAATGATGACGGCATTACCGCCCCCGGTATAAAAGCACTTGTAGAAGCTGTAAAAGAACTGGGGCAGGTAATAGTGGTTGCTCCGGACAGCCCGCAGTCAGGTATGGGACATGCAATTACCATTGGCAGCCCACTGAGGCTAAATAAAGTTGATGTTTTTGAAGGCGTGGAGTCATGGCAATGCAGTGGCACACCCGCCGATTGTGTAAAGCTGGCGAAAGATAAAATATTACATGCCAAGGCCGACTTGTGCCTGAGCGGCATTAACCACGGAGCAAACAATTCTATAAATGTTATATATTCGGGCACTATGAGTGCTGCAATGGAAGCCGCAATAGAGGGGATACCTTCAATAGGGTTTTCGTTACTTGATTTTAATTTCAATGCTGATTTTACGGTTGCGAAAACTGTGGTAACTGAACTTGTAAAACGCATGCTTCAACACCCTATGCCGGTGCACACATTGCTGAATGTAAACATACCAGTAGTAGCCCCCGGTGAGTTAAAAGGAATAAAGATATGCCGGCAGGCACATGCTAAGTGGGAGGAAGATTTTGATCAAAGGGTTGACCCCAGGGGGAAAGATTATTATTGGATGGTCGGGCGGTTTGTGAATATGGATAAAGACCCGGGTACAGATGTTGAAGCACTTAAAGACGGCTACGCCTCGGTTGTGCCTGTGACGATAGACTTCACTGATTTCAAGATGAAAAACACTTTAGAGGAGCTTTGGAGTGACTTTGCGCATTAATTCATTACTTAGTAATAATATGCAAAACACTACTGCTATTGATTTTTATTAATTTTTATAATAAAATTGTAAATTATAGTTTTTATTTCGGGTTTCTGACTTCTTCCTTCATAATTGCAATTTTATTAAGGTTAATTTCGTATATTCGCAAACCTTGTAAAACACGCCGCCGGATATCGTTCCGACATAATGGCAATATTAGGCTAAAAAAATAAATATGAAAGCTGTTAAAGACCCTGGACCGGTATTTGATTTGAAAAAAGAACTCAATCAATACTTCGGTTTCAACTCCTTTAAAGGAGAACAGGAAGAAATTATAAGTAGTATTCTGGCAGGTAAAGATACATTCGTTATCATGCCAACCGGCGGAGGAAAATCTCTATGCTACCAGTTACCGGCATTACTGAGCGAAGGTGTAGCGATAGTAGTCTCTCCGCTAATTGCGCTGATGAAAAATCAGGTTGATCTTATCCGCGGATATAGCAGCAAAGATAATATAGCACATTTTCTCAACTCCACACTCAGTAAAGCGCAACAAAAGAAGGTGAAAACCGATTTGCTGGAAGGTAAAACGAAAATGCTATATGTGGCGCCAGAAACATTAACAAAGCAGGAAAATATTACTTTTTTCTCTGACTTAAATATATCGTTTATAGCGGTTGATGAAGCCCATTGTATTTCAGAATGGGGTCACGATTTCAGGCCTGAATACAGAAAGCTGAGAGGAATGATCAATGAGATAAATCCTGATCTTCCCATCATTGCGCTCACAGCAACCGCCACACCTAAAGTTCAGGATGATATTGTCAAAAATCTTGAGCTGCAGGAGCCTGATGTTTACATGGATTCCTTCAACAGGCCAAACCTCTATTATGAAGTAGTACCTAAAACAAGCAAGGAACAGGTATTAAAGCATATAGTTAAGTTTATTAATGCCATGAAGGGCAAAAGTGGGATTATTTATACGCTTAACCGGAAAACAACCGAAGAACTTGCGCAGACATTACATGCTAACGGAATTACCGCTGTAGCTTACCATGCCGGCCTTGAGGCACCGCTTAGGGCGCACAGGCAAGACCAGTTCCTGATGGAGAAAGTAGATGTAATAGTGGCCACTATCGCGTTTGGTATGGGTATTGACAAGCCCGATGTGCGGTTTGTAATGCACTACAATATACCAAAATCACTGGAAAACTACTACCAGGAAACAGGCCGTGCCGGCCGTGATGGTATGGAGGGTAAGTGCGTGCTTTATTACTCTTATAAAGACGTGCAGAAGCTGGAGCACCTGATGCGGGATAAGCCACTGAGCGAGCGGGAAATGGGTGCGCAGCTAATATCTGAAACACTCGCCTATGTAGAAAGTGGTGTGTGCAGGCGCAGATTATTACTGC
The DNA here is from genome assembly GCA_014377675.1 of Taibaiella sp. GTDB lineage: Bacteria > Bacteroidota > Bacteroidia > Chitinophagales > Chitinophagaceae > Flavipsychrobacter. Next base: position 11,706 of record JACMPD010000230.1, on the reverse strand, counting down.
ATTACTTTGGAGAGGAGTATACCACTGCCAATTGTGAGAATTGCGATAACTGCCGCAATCCGAAAGAAAAACTTGAAGTAAAAGATAGTGTAAAAATCACGCTTGACGCTATAAATGAGCTTGACGAACGCTTCGGTATTGAATATGTAGTAAATATAGTGCTTGGAAAGGCAAACCCACAGGTGCAGACCTTCCGCCATGATAAACTGAAATCTTTCGGAAGTGGGCTCATCATGGAAATGGAACCAAATTTCTGGTATTCCCTGATCAGGCAAATGATACTGGAAGGGATGATAAGGAAGGATATTGAAGAATATGGCTTGCTGAAAATAACCGATAAAGGCCGTAAATTCCTTAAGAAGCCTTATTCAATACAGGTTATACTCAACCACAAGTATGATGATGCGGTGGGTGACGATGAAGAAGTGCAGGGTGGTGCCCACGGTGGCCCGGCTACAACCGATCCGGTACTATTTGAACTACTTAAAAACCTGCGTAAACAGATAGCAAAAGAAAAAAATCTGCCACCGTTTGTAATCTTCCTTGAAAATTCGCTGGAAGACATGGCGACTAACTACCCTACAACACTTGAAGAGCTGGAAAAAATACAGGGTGTGAGCAAGGGCAAAACTATCCGCTATGGCAGAAAGTTTGTTGAATTGATAGCCGCTTATGTAGAAGAAAACGATATTGTGAAGCCTGACGACTTCGTAATGAAGAGCGTGGTGAATAAAAGCGGTATGAAAGTATTCATTATTCAAAATATTGATAAGAAAATTCCGCTTGAAACTATAGCTAAAAACAAAGGCTTGTCGATACCTGATTTATTGGTGGAGATGGAGACCATTGTGGCCAGCGGTACGCGCCTGAATCTTGACTACTGCCTGGAGCAGGAGCTTGATGAAGATGAGCAGGATGAAATTTTCGACTATTTCCGTAACAGCGCGGACGACAACATGGAAAATGCTTTTGAGGAATTCCGAGACCGTGACGTAAGTATTGAACACCTGAAGATGATGCGCATTAAATTTATGAGTGAATACGCTAATTAATAAATCAATCAATAAAAAGAGCCACGCAAGTTTTTGCGTGGCTCTTTTTATTGATTGGCTGTCAGTTCCCCTTATTGGTATGATATTTTTAATCTCGCTTTCGAACCAATAAAAAAACACTAACAAAACATGGAAACTACAACAACTATGGGCAACCACTTGGTAACAGGCATTTTTATTGACAAAGACCATGCAAATAATGCATATACCTCTCTGCAAACCAGGGGTTATAACAAAGACAACATCCACCTGATTATGTCTGACGACACCCGTAAAAAGCATTTCAGCCACGAGACAGTGAAAACTGATTTGGGTAATAAAGCTATGGAAGGTGCCGGTACAGGATCTGCAATAGGTGGTACTGTAGGTGCAATAGCCGCCGCAGTAGCTGCAATAGGTACAAATTTATTACTGCCAGGTTTGGGTCTTGTAATTGCCGGTCCATTGGCGGCCGCGCTTGCCGGCGCAGGAGCGGGCGGCCTTACAGGTGGCATTATAGGTGCACTGGTAGGTTCAGGCATTCCAAAAGAAAGGGCACTGGTTTATGAAAAGGGCATTAACCAGGGGCATATTGTAATGGGCGTACATGCACATGATGCTGAACATGCCGCTGAAATTGAAAATGAACTCCGCGCGCACAACGCAAATGAGATTCATCGTTAAGGCTTAGCAAACGCAAAATGGAGAATAAATATTGTTAATTGGACAAACACACATAACTATGAAACGAATAAGCATAATTTTCAGTGCGGCACTGTTGTTTACAATGGCCTCTTGTAGCGATACTAAAACAAGCGATACAACAGGCAGCGCAGACACTGCGGTTTTAAAAAAAGACAGTGAAGTTACTGTAACCGAAAAAGAAGTTACCAACTGGGACAAAGTGGACTTTACATCGCCTATAGTAAAATATGATGAAATCAGTTCCGCTGATATTGATGTAAGGGGTAATGAAATGTATTCGATCTACGGCCTGGGTGAAGACGTTTTGTTTACTACCGGGAAGGCAGACGTACGGCCTGAGGCAAAAATACCCTTGGAGCAGGTTTGCGCATCTTTGGCGGCGCACTATCCGAACGGCAATATAAGAGTATACGGCTATACAGACGCTACCGGCACAGCGGGTGATAATAAAGAACTGTCAGCGCAACGTGCAATGGCAGTAAAAAACTACCTTGTAAACAATTGTAATATTGCCGATAGCAGGATAAGCACCGTAGCCGAAGGTGAAGCTACACCAGTAGCTTCAAATGAAAACGCAAAAGGTCGCCAACAAAACCGCAGGGTGAGAATTGTTGCAATGAAATAATAAATACTTATATGCAATAAATAAGGGCCGCATTTGTGGCCCTTATTTATTGAAACGGGTTACATATACTGTCCCGTAAAACTCTTTTTCACTTTCTTTAATCCTGCCGGTACACCTTCATATAATATGTGTCCCCCCGCCTTTCCGCCTTCGGGGCCAATATCTATAACCCAGTCTGCGCTTTTTATTACATCAGTGTTGTGCTCAATAACAATTACGGAATGCCCTTGTTCTATAAGCGCATCAAATGAACCAAGCAACTTTTTAATATCGTGCATGTGAAGGCCAGTGGTAGGCTCATCAAATATAAATAATACTTTCTCAGACATTTTCCCCTTTCCAAGGAAAGAAGCCAGCTTAACCCGCTGGGCCTCGCCACCACTTAGGGTGTTGCTGCTTTGTCCCAACTTTATATAACCAATGCCTACATCACTGAGCGGTTGCATAGCTGCGATAATCTTTTTCTCATCAGCAAAAAACTCCAGTGCCTCATCCACACTCATATCTAATACTTCAAATACATTTTTTGTACGGTAGGTCACTTCAAGTACTTCTTCTTTAAACCGCTTACCTTTACATGACTCACACAACAGATGAACGTTAGCCAGAAACTGCATTTCTACCACTACTTCGCCCTCACCTTTACAAGTGTCACAGCGCCCGCCATCAGTATTGAATGAAAAATGCTTTTCTGCAAAGCCCCGCATCTTCGCCAATGGCTGTTTTGTGAACAGTTTCCTAATTTCGTCCCATGCCTTTACATAGGTAACCGGATTACTTCGGGATGACTTACCAATGGGATTTTGGTCTACCAGCTCAATGTGACCTATATTACTTATGTCTCCGGTAAGCTGCTTAAATATCCCCGGTCTGTCGCCTCCTTCGCCCAACTGTTTTTGCAGGGCAGGGTAGAGGGTCTGTTTTACAAGCGTTGTTTTACCGCTTCCACTTACACCAGTTACCACACAGAGCACGTTCAGCGGGAAATCAACACTCACATTTTTCAGGTTATTCTGCCTGCAACCTTCTATCCTTATAGTGCCTGTGGGCTTTCTTACTGTAACAGGTGGTTCTATTTTCAGCGCTCCGCTCAGGTATTTTCCGGTTAAGCTGGCTTTATTTTGTATCAGTTCTTTAAAAGTGCCAACTGCAACCACCTCGCCACCAAGGTGGCTGGCAAGCGGCCCCATATCAATAATGTAATCTGCCTCACGCATCATCATATCATCATGCTCTACCACCACAACAGTATTGCCCAAGTCACGCAATGTTTTCAACACACCAATCAGCCGTTCGGTATCCTTGCTGTGCAGGCCGATGCTCGGCTCATCTAATATATATAATGAATCTGTAAGATTACTGCCCAGAAACTTGGTAAGCTGTATACGCTGGCTTTCCCCGCCGCTGAGCGTATTGGCCAACCTGTTGAGGTTCAGATAGCTAAGGCCAACATCAAGCAGTGTTTTCATACGCTGGTTTACTTCCAGCAGTATGCGCTTGGCAATTGTCGTTTCATTTTCATTGAGCTTCATCGAGCCGAGCCATTCATAAAGCTCATCAGCCGGCTTATTCATCAGTTCGCCGATGTCTGCGCCATTTACTTTTACAAAGAGTGCTTCCTTACGGAGTCTTGCGCCCTTGCAGGAAGGACATACTGTTCTGCCCCTGTATCTTGCCTGCATTACCCTGTACTGTATTTTGTAAAGGTTTTGCTCCACCATTTTAAAAAAATCGTGTATCCCACTTACCTTATTGTTCCCATCCCACAGTAAGGAAGTTTCCTGATCATCAAGGTCGGCTATGGCTTTATGAATCGGGAAACCTAATTTACCTGCATTCCTTATAAAGTCGTCTTTCCATTCGCCCATTTTTTCTCCCCTCCAGCAGGCAACCGCGCCTTCGTAGACACTCAGTTGTTTATCTGGCACCACGAGGTCATCGTCAATACCCAAGACCTGGCCAAACCCTTCACACACCGGACATGCCCCATAGGGATTATTAAAGGAAAAAAGGTTCGGAGTTGGTTCATCAAACATGATACCATCGGCTTCAAACCTGTTATTAAACAGGTGTATTTTTTTACCGTCTACTTCAACTTGGCACTCGCCCTCACTTTCATAAAAACCTGTCTGAATGCTGTCGGCTATTCGATGCAGGTCATCCTCATCGAATTCAGTTTTAACTACGATCCTGTCAATAAGTAGAAATATTACTGCATTTCCTACAGATACAGTCCCACTTAAAACATCTTCAATTCTGATTGGTTTTTCATCTGCTACAGGAGCATATATCCTGCTGAACCCCTTCTGCATCAATATATTCAACTCTTCCTCTACAGTGCGCTGATAGCGGGTAATCAAGGGTACTATGAACTGCACCTTTGTTCCTACGGGCAAAGATTGCACAAACTCCACCACATCAGTTACAGTATCTTTTTTTACTTCCTTGCCACTGACCGGTGAATATGTTTTACCTATTCGGGCATACATAAGCCTCAGATAATCATATATCTCTGTCATGCTACCTACAGTGCTTCTCGGGGTTCTCGTGGTTACCTTCTGTTCAATCGCTATCGCAGGGCAAATGCCTCTTATATAGTCAACATCGGGTTTATCCATCCGCATCAGGAACTGACGGGCATAGGAGCTGAGGCTTTCGGCATAGCGGCGTTGCCCCTCGGCAAAAAGGGTATCCATGGTGAGCGATGATTTGCCGCTTCCGCTCACCCCGGTAACCACTACCAGCTTATTTCTTGGGATAGATACGTCAACATTTTTGAGGTTGTGCATCCGTGCACCCTTGATAAATATAACGTCTTTTTTGCCTGTATCGGGAACTGCATTAACTATCGGAAGTACTTCCATCGCCATAATGTCATGCTCAGTACTCGTCTCCTCAACTACCTTTTTACTTTTTTTGCTTATTTTCTTTTCTGCTGCCATAGCTGTTTGCTACGCAAATTTAAGCCTTAGTTACCAGTTAGAAAGCGTTTTAACAGTTTCTGTTTAGGCATGTAGAACAATAAATTTCGCAAATTCCATTGCAATATGGTTATTTGTACTATTTTTACGTGAAAAGCGCAAAGCTTTAACATTCTCAATCAAATATGGCTTTTACAGACTCAAGTTTACCAAATGTATTGGTGATCGAAGATGATCCGACAATACAGTTGATCATCAGGCGTTCTTTGGAAAAGCGATTTAAAGTTGTCGCCTACACCAATGGTATGGATGCGCTTTCTTTTCTGCATGAGGGTAACCTGCCGGATATAATAATTTCTGATTTGAACACACCGCAAATGGGCGGTCTTGAGCTAATTGACCAGTTAAAAGCGAGTGGCTTCTTTTATGCCATTCCTGTTTTAGTGCTTTCAGGTGAAGAAAGCACTGAAACCCGCATAAAATGTCTTGATGCCGGTGCCGATGATTATGTCGTAAAGCCATTTAACCCACGTGAGCTGGAAGCAAGGATGAAGGCCATACTACGAAGAACAGGAAAATTGTTATTTAACTAAATACTGGTGATGAGTAATAATTCTATTCCTGGCAATGACACTAAATTAATTGCACTTCTTAACATTGATGAATCAACATTCAGTTTAATAAGTAGCTGCCATGTGGGCGATGCGCAACTAGTACAGTTCAAAAATGGTGTTGAAATGTGCATGAAGTGGGAAAAAAACAAGCTAAATATCGTTGCTGTTATTTCCCAAAGTGAAGCTATAGCGCCTTCAGGGATTTATTTGCTTGAAACAATCCGGAAAAATGCTGCGTTTCCTGATATACCTTATATATTGATTGCTAATAAGGTAAATGAAAATATAGTCAGATTATGTCTTCAAACCGGGGTAGCAGATGTTTTCAAACCCCCGCTGAGGAAAGATCATATTGAAAAAAGAATTGTTTTTCTGGCAGAAAACTGGAAAGCATTAAGAACCAAAACTTTCGGTGAAAAGACACCTGTATATAAAACGCCTTTTATGAAAAGAGCGTTTGATATATTGTTTTCGGGTAGTGTTATCATTTTGCTCTCGCCATTTTTACTGCTGCTTATCATCATAATGAAGCTGGAATCGAAAGGGCCTGTTTTCTATTACTCTTTGCGGGTAGGAACTGGTTATAAAATATTTAAGTTTTATAAGATACGCTCTATGTATGTTAATGCTGACAAGCGGCTGAAGGAACTGAAGCATTTAAATCAATATACCGGAAAAGAAGGGTCAACTGAAACTATAGAGATAAATACACTATGCGACCACTGCATAAAAAATGGGACCAAGTGCCAGCGCCTGCTTTATGCAGATGACAACTCATGGTGCGAAAAAAATTATATTAATACCCGTAAAGCGCTGAGTGAAAATGCTTTTATAAAATTGAAAAACGACCCACGTATTACCCGGGTGGGTAAAATATTACGTAATACCAGCATTGATGAGTTGCCGCAGTTATGGAATGTATTTATTGGCGATATGAGTATTGTAGGTAACCGCCCGCTTCCTTTGTACGAAGCGGAAAAACTAACTACTGATAAGTATGCCATGCGCTTTATGGCCCCGGCGGGTATTACAGGTTTATGGCAGGTTGAAAAAAGAGGGAAGGGGGAAATGTCAGCTGAAGAGCGAATGATGCTGGACAATGCTTATGCTGAAAACCATAGTTTCAGAAATGACATTAAATTGATTTTGAAGACTGTGCCTGCACTTTTTCAAAAAGAAAATGTGTAACATATTTGCATCTTCACCTTACCATTGATTATTTTAACTTTTGAAAGCAGCCTATGAGGCCGGTAACAGTTCCTGACTACATTAAAAAGTTGCTTCGCTTCAGCAATGCTGAAAAAATAGCTCTTGCGAAACGGCAATATGGTGCACTGTTGAAAGGCACACCTGACGTCACGGTAGTGATACCCGCGTATAACGAAGAGGACAATATATTGAATCCCCTGGTGTCAATCAGCGCAAATATTACTTCGCTATCCGTTGAAATAATTGTAGTCAATAATAACTGTACAGATAAGACTGAAGAACTGGTAACTGCAACTGGCATTACCTGCGTCAGGGAAACACAGAAAGGCGTTACTGCGGCCCGTACGGCCGGACTTCATGCCGCCAGGGGGAAATTCATTCTGAATGCTGACGCTGATTCTATTTATCCGCCGGACTGGATAGATTCAATGATTCCACCCATAAAAAATGATACAACACTCGCAATAAGCTATGGTAGATTCGCATTTCTGCCTGGTGACAATACATCCCGTTTTACCTACTTTATATATGAAAACCTTGCGGACATACTCCGCTGGTATAAGAAAAATTTTAAAGAGGAGGCAATGAATGTATATGGCTGCAGCTCGGGTTTCAGAAGAGAACAATGTCTGCAGGTGAATGGGTATGAACACCCGCCGGGCACCAACGAAGATGGCTGGCTGGCAGTAAAACTCCGTAACAAAGGATTTGGAAAGTTGCACTACGTTCCGCAAGGCAAAGCTATAGTTTGGACAGTTGACCGCCACCTTCAAAATGACGGCGGGTTGGTCAGGGCTTTTGTAATGCGGGTTAAGGAAGCGGTGTTTGGCAAAAAGTGACATTCCTGCAAAACGGTATTAATGTACTTTTTACAAGAAAGGAGATATTTTCGAGCAATATAGATTTTGGCTGTTGCCACATTCCATTATTATGGCAATAGGGTAGTTGTTAAAATAAAAACAGCCCTTTTTGCAATGGTCTGTTTTGTATCCTGAGTGGACTCTAAGGACGAAATGTCGAATCGGCTCATGGAGTTTTTCAGGAAAGTATACCAATTGTCAGCGCTTTTTGAATTATATTTATCGTTCTAAAATTGTTCGTTATGCCAATAATCAGTTCTGTAGGTAAATGCTTCTTTTGCAATGTGGAGTATAAGAAGGCAGGAATTTCCAAACACCTGAATACACATTTAGCAAAGGAGAATAAAGGAGAGGGAAACAAAACGTCCTTTCACATTAGAATTGACTACGACCCTAGTATGGCAGGTTTTTTCTTTTTGAACCTATGGGTGGATGGTGATTCGTATTTAAGTGATATTGATGATTTTCTTCGCAAGATTTGGTTGGAGTGCTGTGGGCATATGAGTGCTTTTACAAATGCGAAAGATGGGGAAAGGTATTCCATGTATGAAATAAATGATATGGAATCTGATATGGATGACTGTATGAACTCTGCAATCAAAAATATATTTACAAAAGGGACTAAGCTAAAGTATGAATATGATTCTGGCAATACCACAACGTTGATTTTAAAGGTATTAGAGCGCCTTCCTGTAGAGGTTCCAGGTGGAATTATTTTACTCAGCCGCAATGAGCCACTGGAGATCATGTGTGAAGTCTGCAAATCAGCTCCGGCAGTAACAATGTGTACTACTTGTTACGATCCTAATACATTTTGTACAAAGTGTGCAAAAAAACATGCGATGAAATGCGAAGATTTTGAAGAATATTCATCATTGCCCGTAGTGAACTCTCCAAGAATGGGCATCTGTGCTTATTATGGCGGGACTATTGACAATCAACGGGATGGGGTTTTTGTGAAAAAGTGAGATCAAGGATTTCGTCACTTAATTACTCGTTCAACATTTCCTTTGCCACCAACAATAAAACCCTTGCTGAGCAAGGGTTTTATTGTTGGTGGTCTTGCCAGGAATCGAACCTGGATCCGGAGCTTCGGAAACTCATATACTATCCATTGTACTACAAGACCGGGGATTAATGAGGGGCAAAGATAATAATTTTAGCCGTTATTTGTAATCTTCTATAGCTATCTGTTGGGGGCAGAAGAAATATTCTCTAACGTCATTTGATGCCACAACTATCAATCGGTTGTTGGTATACCGTTCCATCCAGCCGCGGTACTGCTCTACGCCTTGTAAATCGAGATTGGTGCAGGGCTCATCAAGCAGCAGTATCGGAGTATCAGAAAAAATAGCCTGCGCCAGTTTTACCCTTTGTCTCATACCTGAAGAATAGTCGCATATAGATTTGTCGGCTGCTGCCTGCAGGCCAGCCAATGCAATTATTTCTTTAATAGATAAGCCTTCTATAGGTCGCTTAAAAGAAAAATGAAATTCAAAAAACTCTGTCAGGGTTAACTCATCAATTATTTCCTGGCCGGGAGCGCTAAAACTAATATGCTTGTATAGCTGGTCCGGGGGTAGGGAAGTGCCATTTTCAAACTGCCAAGTTATCTTTCCAGCTGAAGGCGACTGCATGCCTGCTATAATGCGCAATAATGTTGACTTTCCGCTGCCATTGGAACCGAGCAGTGCACAAGGTTTTTCAACAGTAAAAGAAGAAGATATGTTTTTAAATATCCAGTGTTTCTGAAACCTTTTACTTACTCTGTCCAGGGTTATTGTCATGCGGATATTGTATACTATGTCTGTTGCTTAAATTGAGTTACAAAAATAGATATAATCACGCCATCTTACGTAGCTATATTTATATTGGCTTGCTTTTGTACGCTACAAACGCCGCATTACCATAATTTTAGATAATTTTGGACAAAGTTTCGGTGTAATGACCAAGTATATTGCCATTCCATTTATTTATCTGTTAGCCTGGCTGCCGTTTCCTGTGTTATACGGTGTGGCATTTATAGTTTATTTATTGCTCTATTATATAGTGGGTTATCGGAAAAAAGTTGTTCTGGTAAATCTTCGCAATGCGTTTCCGGAAAAAACAAATAAAGAGATCAATGCCATCTGTAAAAAATACTATCGTTATCTCTGTGACTTATTTTTGGAAACATTTAAGACGCTATCGTTTACAAAAGAGGAAATGCTGCACCATTGTTATTTCAATCGGCAGGCTAAAGAACTTTTCGACCGTTATGCCGCTGAGAATAAAAGTGTGATATTGGTACTTGGGCATTTTGGAAATTGGGAATGGGCCGGTAATACCTTTAGTATCGTTTGCAATCAACAGCTATATGTGATATATCATCCTATCGGCAATCAGTTTTTTGACGAAATGATGTATAATATGCGCACAAAGTTTGGCACAAAACTTATTGCAATGAAAAATACCTTTAGAGAAATGCTGGCGGCAAAAAAAGATGTTACAATAACTGCATTTATAGCTGACCAAACACCATCTTCGGTTAATGCATACTGGACCACTTTTCTTAATCAGGATACTCCGGTTTTTTGGGGTACGGAGGTCATTTCCCGCAAGTTAGACAGGCCTGTTGTATATATTACAGTAAAGAAAATAAAACGTGGTTATTATGAATTGTGCGCGGAGGTGCTGCATGAACATCCCGCACAGACCGGAGAGGGTGTAATATCAGAATTGCATACCAAGCGACTGGAGCAGGATATAATAGCGCAACCTGAAACCTGGCTTTGGTCGCACCGCCGCTGGAAACATAAAAAGCCTGAACCGCAACCGGCAGGGTAGTCCATTTTAAAGTGTATTATATATTGTCACCACATGCCCAATAATCAGCACCGTTACCTTACTGCGAATTATATTATGTCGCCTAAGGGTGGGTTTTCTGCTTTTGCTATTTTATGGCTGCTCACGTGTTTACTGTACCTCCCAGCGGCAAAAGCCGGGTGGGTTATTGACGCAGCTGGCTGGCTTGATACTGTTAAGCATCAGACTTTCAGCGCATATATTAATCGTAGCTATTCTACTGTGCAGAGTTTGTACCAGTTTACGCAGTTGATCACTTATGCCTTTTATAAGTTGTGGGGAGCAAATGTATGGGCCTGGAGTTTATTATATATAACGTTACATGCCACAAATGCTTACCTATTGTTCCGCATTTTTACAGGGCTGTTTGTTGATTCACAGTTAAAAAACGGGGTCTTAACCAGCTTTATTGCTGCCCTGTTTTTTCTGTTATGCCCTCATGCGTCAGAGGTAGTAATATGGAAGGCTTGCTATCATTACTTGCAGGGTTTTCTTTTTATACTCATTATTGTGCGGCAGGTACAATTATTTCAGCATAGGCAAAAAGTTCTATATGCCAGCATTGGCTTGCTTATATTTATTTTATCTGTATTTTCATTGGAAGTTTTTTACCTTACTCCTGTGTTCGTGTTGTTGACAGCTACATATTATCACGTGGGACTATATTTTGATAAAAAAGTTTACAAATCAACAATTTTATATTTTGTTGTCCCGCAGGTGGTGCTAATGTGCGGCTACTTTATACTTTTTAAGTTATATTATACAAATATTACACCACATGTAGGCAACTTGTTTACACAATCCGTAACGGGATACCTGTCAAAGCCGCCGAAGCTTCTTTTTAATATCTTATTGCTGGGTCGTTTCTTTACTATTGCCTGTAAGGAATGGGTTTAT
>JACMPD010000229.1 GCA_014377675.1 Taibaiella sp. | reverse complement strand
GGCATACGCTGCTGATATACCAAGCGATATAATCAGCAACGCTAACTTTATGTATTTCATTCTTTCATGTTTAAAACGTAGTGCAAAAGTGAGGGTTAATAATGGATGTGAATCTTAAATTAAAGTGAAAGTATTAGGATGAGTTTTCTGGACGGGGTGTATGGTAATTTTCTGGTCTTTGGGGCATCATACATGGAAAGAACTGTTTTGATCCGTGGCGTCTCGGAGTTTTCAGGTTCAAACTATCGATTTAAAATCGCTCGAATACCATTCGCGCAACTGTAAATTATTGCCCAAACGTGTGGGAGATTTTCACGTGTAAATGCAATCCCAACTAAAAAGGAGAGTAAACTAAAATACACGGGCTCTGGCTGCAGGCAAAGAAAAGGCAAATTGATTCCGCCCGAGTTACCGCTGTCAATTGAGTTGAAATGAAGCCCGCCAGGTGAGACACTCCCCCTCCCCAAAATAACTCTAATTTTCATTGAGGTTTCTTTTAACTAACTTTGCGGCACAAAACCGCTATACTGATGAAATTTACTTATTATGGACATGCCTGCTTCGCAGTGGAATCAGATGATATGAAAATTTTATTTGATCCCTTTATCAGTGGCAATGACCTGGCGAAAAATATTGATATTGAAAAAATAGAGGCTGATTACATATTGGTTTCCCATGGCCATGGCGACCATGTGGCTGACCTGGCTCCAATAGCCAAAAGAACGGGCGCCACTGTAATAGCGGCTTATGAGGTAGTGGCATGGGCGCAGAAACAAGGCGTGGAAAGCGTACACCCCATGAACTTCGGGTCGGCTGTGTTTCCGTTCGGGAAGCTGCACTTTCTGCCTGCATGGCACAGCAGCACCATGCCAGACGGGTCGGCCGGCGGCAACCCCGGCGGTTTCCTGCTGCATGGCCTTGACAAAAAGTTTTACTACAGCGGCGATACCTGCCTGATGATGGATATGCAACTGATACCGCGGTATGCGAAACTTGATTTTGCGATACTGCCAATAGGTGGTAACTTCACAATGGATGTGGATGACGCAATAGTGGCGGCGCAGTTTATAGACTGCGATAGAATTATAGGGGTGCATTATGATACTTTCGGGTATATAAAAATAGACCAGGAGGCCGCGGTGAAAAAATTCAGGACTGCCGGAAGGGAGCTGATATTGCCTGTAATAGGGGAAACAATAGAGTTATAAATGAATTCTTAACGCATTGTTGTATTTCAATAAGTGTGTGTGTGTGTGTGTGTGTGTGCTACAGGAAAGTGGCACAATAAAATTAAAATAAAAGAACGGCTGAGATACGCGTATAACAGCCGTGCAACCAATAACAGAGATGGCCAAAGTAATAGCGATAGCGAATCAAAAAGGCGGGGTAGGCAAAACCACTACCGCGATAAATCTTGCGGCAAGCCTTGCTGTACTTGAGTATAAAACCCTGCTTGTAGATGCTGATCCGCAGGCGAACAGCACCACGGGTAACGGTTTTGATCTGAAAAACATTCAGCTGAGCTTGTACGACTGCATGGTGAATGAAACGCCTGTAGCACAAGTGGTGCTGGAAACTGAAACGCCAAACCTTAACCTACTGCCCAGCCACCTTGACCTGGTAGGGGCTGAAATAGAACTGATCAACCACCCGAACAGGGAGCATGTGCTGCGCAAAGCGCTGGAGCCGCAACTGGCTAACTATGACTTTATTATTATAGATTGCTCGCCCTCCCTGGGTCTTATAACGGTTAATTCTCTATCAGCGGCAAGCAGTGTCATCATACCGGTGCAGTGCGAGTATTTCGCGCTTGAAGGGCTGGGTAAGTTGCTCAATACCATTAAGATAGTGCAGACGCGCATTAATTCTTCTCTAAAAATAGAAGGAATATTAATGACGATGTATGATGGCCGCCTGCGCCTGTCTAACCAGGTGGTGGAAGAGATAAAGAACCACTTCAGCGAGCTTGTTTTTAATACCATACTGCACCGCAATACGCGGCTGGGTGAGGCGCCAAGCTTCGGCAAGCCGGTACTGCTCTATGACGCTGAAAGTACCGGCGCCATCAACTACCTGAACCTGGCCAAGGAAATTTTGCAGAAAAACAACATGACCAAGATTAAGAACGAGACTAAAATTTTTGAGAAATAGCATGTCGCAGATCAATAAGAAACAGGGAATAGGGAAGGGAATAAGGGCATTGCTCAGTAATATTGATGATGATTTAAACAGTATAAGTGAAGGTTCGCCCGCATTACCGGGCAACAACAATACATATAATAATAACATCAACTCCATTGCCCGTATACCGGTTGATCTGATAGAGGTGAATCCCAAGCAGCCCAGGCATGACTTTGATGCCCAAGCACTGCGGGAACTTGCAGAGAGCATAGCCCTGCACGACATAATACAACCCATAACAGTAGTAAAAACGGCGCAGAACACCTACCAGCTGATAGCCGGCGAGCGCAGGTGGCGGGCCAGCAAAATGGCCGGTAAAACGGACATACCCGCCTATGTACGCTCTGCCGACGGGCAGGAGATGCTGGAAATGGCATTGCTTGAAAACCTGCAGCGTGAAAACCTGAACGCGATTGAAATAGCCATGAGCTACCGCCGCCTGATGGATGAGTGCGAACTGACGCAGGAGCAAGTAGCCGAAAGAATGAAAAAGGAACGCAGCACCGTGGCCAACTACCTGAGGTTGCTGAAGCTGCCACCCGACATACAAAAAGCTGTACGCGACGGACAGCTGACCATGGGTCACGCAAAGGCAATAAGCGGGCTGGAGCACATAGACCAGCAGTTGTATGTATTCCGCGAGACGATACAACGCAGCCTGAGCGTAAGGCAGGTGGAGCAGCTGGTAAAAGATATGGCTGTGGACAAGGGCAACAAAGAAACCGCCGCCACACCGGCAAAGCTGCCGCACGCCTATAAAAGGATAGAAGACAATATAGCCACGCACTTGTCAACAAGGGTGAAGCTGGACAGGAAGAAGAACGGCAAAGGGAGCATACTAATAGAATTTTATAACGATGAAGACCTGGAGCGGATAATGGATAAGATGAGTTTATAAAAACTATGATACAGGAATGGGAAAAAGAGGCTAAAGAACACCAGAAAGCCTACAAATACATGCTGGAACGGGGGAACAAAAACAGGATACTGAATGCCCTGCCCCGCCTGCATGAAGAAGCCTTTGCTAAAATAGACTGCCTGCAGTGCGCCAACTGCTGCCGGAACCACTCCCCGCGTTTTAAACAGCCGGATATAAAACGCATAGCGAAAAGCCTGCGAATAAAAGAGGGCGACCTTGTAGCCAGATATTTAAGACTTGACAATGAAGGGGACTATGTAACCAACAGCAAGCCCTGCCCCTTTTTGGCTGAAGACAACACCTGCAATATCTATGATGACCGGCCAAGTGACTGCCGCCGCTACCCCTATACTGATGAAGATGTATTGCTGAAACGGGTGCAACTTACGCTGAAGAACGCCACCGTATGCCCGGCTACCCATTCGGTACTGGAGCAGCTGCTGTTGCTGGAGGGTACAAAAAAATAGCATTGCACCCAAAGGTCAATGCTATCATATAAACATAATTTTATTTTATTTTGTAATGCCCAACTACCCGTTCTGCGCCTTGAGTGTAGGTTTGCGTGTAACGAGGTATCGGTGTTCGGGCTGCATGGTAGTATATTTCTTTACTATTTCCAGCAGGTAGTTGGCTTTTATGGGCTTGGTCATAAACTCTTCTGCGCCCAATATTATAGCTTCATTTTTTATTTCAAGATTACCGGCCGATGACATTGCCACCACCTTTGTCTGTTTCCTGAAAGGATTATTTTTTACCATACTCAGCACTGCGAGGCCATTGTGATGTGGCATCATAATATCAGTAATCACCAGGTCAAACTCTTCAAGTTCTATTTTTTCAAGCCCCTCCTTGCCATTAGTGGCCGTGTCCACTTCATAACCGTTTTTACTCAGTATATGATTTATGGCATTGAGCATGACAAGGTCGTCATCAATAACTAAAACTTTTGACATAGCAGCTAATTTAAGCGTTCGATTCTCAAAGTTAACTTTTTAATTCAGACAAGGAGTTTTTTATTTGTTAACGTGGTAACTAATTAAAATACATAACATCAATACCGTAAAATAACTGCTTTAAAAGTGATATTTCCGATATGCTTTACTTGTAAATTTTATTAACCAGGTAGTAATAAGGCCCAAACAAATGATGCCTGAACACGTTACTGCCTGAATCAGGGTATTTTTTGTAATAATCAGCATCTGGCTGCAAAACTATGGGAGTGCCGGCCTTTGCATAGTTGCCCGTGTGCACATATTGCGGCCGCTCCAGGTTGGGCATGTATTTTTTCACCTGTCTGTATGCCATGCGGCCCAGGTACTTTTCCTGCTTGCGCTGTGCCTTGCGGGAGGTTTTATCTAGCCGTTTGTAAACATATTTCAATGCCAGCTTTACCGCCTTTTTCTGTCCCTTCATCATGCTTCCGGTGTTGCTGAATGGATTTATCTTATTAAAGTCATCGGGTGTTTGTATCGAGACCGGGGTTTCGGGCACCCAGTCGGCAGTGTTCACCACATTAAAAGCCCAGCCACCGCGGGTTATGTAGTCAAAATCGTAAGCATAGTAGAGGTTGCCTGGCTTTGGGGCCGCACTGCAATAGGTTTTAAAGATAATGTCGGCCGGTATGTTACCAGCCTCCACCTGGTAGTGCAGGTAACTGGTGAGCAGGAATGATAGTGCCCCACCCTGGCTATGCCCTTCTATTATTACCTGCTTTATGCCTTTGGCGTAGTATTCATTTATTTTTGATACAATATCAGGCACCAGGCTACCCACCCCTATCAGCCACCCAATGTGAACGGCAGCCTTGGGGTCATTAGAGAGTTTGTAATTAAAAGTGTAGCCGGTATCTAGTTTCAGGCTGCCTGTGGCGGGTACCATGGCGCTGTAAAAGTTCTCCAGCCAGCTGTCAGTATTGCTGGTGGTACCCCGCAGGTTTATGACCATTGTGTTGCGGCTTTTATTCAGCCACATATCCCATTTGTTGTGCAAGCCTACCTCAGGCGATCTGTACACCCTGGTATATTCGGTTTCCGATGGTGTTTCCGCTCTGAACTGTACATCAACCTGCAAGGCCGAAATGCGAAGCATAGCCCGATACTCCCCACTGTTAAAACCCGCCAGCAACGGCTGCGCGCAAAGGGGAACCAGGCAACCAGATAAGAACACGAGTGTGACCAGCAGCTTTTTCATTGAGCAATATTAGTAAGTCTGTAGCAGACCATGCAGCCGCCTCCCACGCGCGCCGCATACTTTTAACAGGCATTAAACATACAGGACATATTTACATTGCCGCAGACCTTAAAATGCAGGCTGTTTTGGTTACTTTTGCAACCCTGTTACGCTTTATAGCCCGCAGGTACTCTATATGGATAATGAAAAAATGAGTCTCAATAAATACATCAGCGCATCGGGGTTTTGTTCCCGCCGGGAGGCTGATAAACTTATTGAGCAGGCGAGGGTGACCGTAAATAACGAACTGGTATTGCCGGGTTTTAAAGTAAAGCAGGGCGACCGGGTGCAGGTAGACGGCGAGCCGCTGAAAAAACAAAATAAAAAACCTATATATATAGCATGCAATAAACCAGCCGGCGTTACATCAACCACCGACCCTAAAGACAGGACAAACATTATCTATTATCTTAACCATCCTAAAAGGATATTCCCCGTTGGCAGGCTGGACAAAGACTCTGAGGGCCTGATATTGCTCACCAACGATGGCGATATTGTGAATAAGATACTAAGGGCAAGCAATAACCATGAAAAGGAATACATAGTAGTGGTAGACAAAGTGATATCGCCGGAGTTTATATTGCAGATGGGCAACGGCGTGCCTATAATGGGCACCATAACCAAAAAGTGTAAGGTGAAACAGGAAGGCACCAAGGGCTTCAGGATAACCCTTACACAGGGCCTCAACCGCCAGATAAGGCGCATGTGTGAACACCTGGGCTATGAGGTAAAGAAACTTACAAGGATAAGAATAATGAATATATTGCTGGATAAGCAACTGCCCACAGGCAAGTGGCGCTACCTGACCCAGCCCGAAATTGACAAGCTGACGGAAATGGTAAGTACATCGAGCAAGACGGAGGAGCGGGTGAAAGGTAAGAATGACAGGTATATCAGGAAGTAGGGGATTCAGAATAAAACTCAGAGAGGTCAATGTCAAATTCGGCTTCAATGGCTGTAATGAAACTTAATTCCTGAGGATATTTATGGAAATGTGCAATAATGTCAAATCCCATAATAAATAAGTCCTTTAACCGATTAATATGACGCTTTCTGTCTTCATACAAGTCAGGGTGGTTTAGCCCAATAAAATCAACGAATTCAACTACCTCATTATCACCTGGGATAATTTCCTCATAGACTAAGTCACCTTTAATGAATTGAATACGGGCTTTTAATTCTTTCTGAAAAAACAATGAGGTAACAAAAGACGCACCTTTATACTGCTCATCCTTCTTATACAGATTGGCACGCCTGACTACCGCATAATAGTTATAGTAGTCATCATCGAATTTGATACCGCTATTGAAATGCTCTACTTCAACAGAATCCAGTTTCTGCACATATTTTTCGGTATATGCACAAAAATTCTTTTGCTCTTGCAATAAAAATTTTCGCAAATCAGAATTGTCCTGGCCCTTTTTATAGACAAGGTTTTGTAGGAAAATTTCGGAATCGGGGCGTTTTGAAAGAAACTTCATGAAATCTAAAAATTATAGTCAGCCCCCAATTTTGTAATTGCTCCAATCAGTTTTTCTTTCTCCGCTTCATCGGTACTATGCCTTAGTTTTTTCTTCTTCAGGAGATATTGCTGCCACATCTCCTCCCCTTTCTTACCCATCAGGTGAGCAATACCAAAATCTTTCTTGAGAATATCATTAGGGTCATCACCAGCGGGCGCAGTTCCTTTATGTGCTTTTACACAACCTGGTTCATCCCACTCCAACACTATGCGCTCATATGGCTCAAACTGTGCGGCAATGATAGGGCTATGTGTTGCAACAAATAACTGTGAATTATTTTCACCATTCTTATCCACCATTACTGCCTGGTAAGTTTCTATCAGGTCGTATAAAAAATCAGGGAACAAGCTGTTTTCAGGTTCATCAATAAGTACAATACCTTTCTTAATTTCCCTATTAAAATAAAGAGAATAAATATGGCCAATGCGAAAGATAAAGTTTCGGATGCCCATACTCAATTGATTGTATTCAATTCGCTCATCGGTATCTATCGTTTTGATATATGCATATAGATTATCAGTGAGCTGGTATGGTTTCCTCGCGCCTGCGGCATCAAAATATAAACCTGCCTGAGCCAATATCTTGTTCCATATTTCTGCCAGTTTAACCAAAATTTGGGGAGAACCAGCTTGAAACTCAGCAATCAGCTCTCTTTTGGTCTTGTTAATATTTTCTTCGGCTAATTCAAAGTTCTCTTGCTCTTGCTGGCGGTTTCTAATTGAGTAAATCAGCAAATTCCAAAACTCCTGCACAGTTTCACTTGAAACAGCATGATAAAACGGGAAACTATGGCTTAAGCCTAAGGCATTATCTAAGTCAGTCTTGGGTACATCATTAATGTTTAAATAGGAATTTTGCAGCCCTTCGGAAGGTGAATAGAGCAATAAATCAGACGAATCATTATCAAATTCTATTGCCTTATAAATGTTCTTACCATTTAAAATCCAAATGGGCTGAGAATATTTCTGATGTATTAAAGATAATTCATCATTGCTTGCATTGTTGACATAATGAAACCAGTCAGGAATTCCTGTAATACTCTCGGCTAATATGCATTTATTAGATTTTTCATTTCCTTGATCATCGCAAGTATACGAAACAAAATAAATAAAATTTAATTTTTCAAAAGAAAATTCAATGGCACAAGCATGGCGAAATCTATTATCTATATCCGGTGAAGAAATATGAATTAAAAAATCAACAATAAACTCCAACAAGGTTGATTTCCCCGTTCCATTCTGCCCAATAAAGCAAACTTTATTTAAAGCCTCGCCTGTCTGTGGATTAGTAAGGTCAAGCTCAAAATCTTTGAATTGCTTATAACCCTTTATCCATATTTTACGAATTTTCATAGTTGCTTATTCTATTGTAAAAGTAAAGAAAGCTGTCAATATCTGCGTATAAAACCAAAATGAAACAATTGCGATATACTCAGAAAACGTTTCAGCACACAAAAATACCCGCTGAACAATCAGCGGGCAGAATACAGAGCAGAACTTAAAAATTATAACCTGAACAATGCTGCAAAAATCAGCCTGTCTTCGGTTTTAACCAGGTCAGGAACCCAGGTGGCCGGCAAGGGCGTTGTGGTGTAACCAGAAGGCGATGTAACACCACCCCTGCCTGCGAAATAGGGAACATTTGCTTCGCGGTGCACATACTCCACCCTGAAGGTGATGCTTTGATTGGGCATCCAGTCAAAATTAGCCGACGCATCCCAACCCTTGAACTGATCTCCCGGTGCAGCACTGAAAGGGTGAGTGCCTGCGGTTTGGGTTGGGTTTGTCGGGTTTGGCAGAGGGCTGGCATCACCAGTGGGGTATAAAACAAGGTAGCGGCCAGGGTTAGTCATCACGCCGCCGCCGGCTGTAACCGCACATTTATTTTTATTAAACCAGATGCGGTTGTACACCATGCCGCTGATGAAATTCTGTGCCGGGGTCGTCGCATTGCCATTAAAAGCCTTTACACCTGCACCGTTTTCAAAACCAATATTAAAGGTGGCAGACAGCGCCATCCGGCTTATACCTTTCGCCCTTGGCCGGTTGTAGTATCTGTAAAGAAAGCTGTTATCAGAATGAAAGCGTTTCCGGTCCGGCAATCCTGCCGCGTCAGTGCCATAATAGTCATTTGTAATCAGCTTAATATTGTCTTTTGGGCACCAGGTAATGTTACCTCCGAGGCCAGGCATGGTATTGAATTTGCCATAGCTTTGCCAGCCGTTAATGACCCACAACTCCAGCTTTAAATGTTTTGAGGGGAAAACCTGCGCCCTCATACCATTGAAAAACCACGGTGTATTGTCTGAAGTAAAGGAAGCCTGATACTCCCAGTTTTCAGCCTGGTAGTAGGAGTTGAGGCCAATGTAAGACATGAACATGCCAAAGTCAACATTTATACCATACATTTTATCCCAATGGTAGCCGGCATAGGCTTCACTGATATAGCGGTATACATTAGCGAGGTCATATTGCCCGCGAAAAGCACTGTAATCGTTCCGGGGCACTGTAGTGGACCGGGTACCGAACTGCGTCATTATTCTGCCGCGCGCTCCTTTATAATTAAAATCACCACCAATGGCCACGGCCGAAACTTCCATCTCGTTATTCCTTGCCAAGGCAGTGGAGCCCACCACGGTATTGTCAATGGGATTATTGAAGGAGTAGGTATAGTTGACATCGACTAATATACAAGGTGTAAAATAGGGATTGTGAAAGATGGAGGAATCGCGCCTGTCGCTGCCGTTTTGCCACGTGAAGTCCATGCCCTCAAAAGGAATTCTGGGCGTTACTTCTACCATCTTTTCGGGCATTTCCCTGCCGTCCCCGGTTTCGTCTTTAGTACTGCTTCCCTGCCCGTATACCATACCTGTGAGCATTACGGCTATTGCAACGGGCGCTAAAAATTGTTTTACATTCATATGCTTTGTTTTAATTGTTACTAATTTGATTTACTAAAGAGGTAATTAACTGTGAACATTTGAGACTACAATTGACGTTTATCGTTGACATCCCGGTATCACCATCGGCAAGGAGCCGGTTAATTTTATTTTTAGCACCAATGGAATAAGCACCCCGTCTGCGCTTTTGCCATACCGCCCAAACAAACAATGAGCAGGCCTGCAGTAATAAATTTGATTTTCGCTTTCATGTATTTTTTATTTTATTTATTATTAATACGGGTAAGTTCTGTTAATTGTGTAGGCTGATAGATGAGGGGCACCTGCTCCACCACCACGTCGCTCTTATCAAGTCCGAATGCTTTTGCATCGCTGAGACTGATGCTTTTCATGAAGAAATAAGAACTGAGCAGTAGACCCTCCCGCAACGCAAATTCATTTTCAACGGAGAGGAATTTTTCTATTACCACGAACTTAAGATCGGGCTCAGGATTATACCTGGTAGAGCCATCGGGCCTTACGTGCAGGTTTAGTTCTTTATTGGCGACCAATTCCCTCACTACTTGTTTGAAATAGAGTTCCGCTTTTGCCTGCACCCTGAAGCCAAGGTGCAGATTAACCTTGATTACTTTATCATCAACCAATTCAGAAACATCATAACTCATAGTGTATGGTTCTTCAGTTCGGTGTACGTGCAGGAACCAATAGACATCAGCGCGTTTGGGCTTTTTAGAAAAAATGGATTTTATTATTTTATCCTCTATCTGTGTCCTGTTATTGGCTTTTGTAAGATATACCAGGTGCGTTGAAAACTTAGGTATAGCATCGTCTTCGCTCATCTCCTTTAGCAGTGGAATGTAGGCACCCAGGTCAACGAACTTCACAAACTTGTTGTTGATTTTGCGGGCATAATACCAGATATACATGGTCATGAAAATGAACAGTTCAAAAAAGAGGAACATCCAGCGTTCTTTGATTTTTGCTGAGTTAGCTATGAAGAATGAAATTTCCACCGTAGCACAGATAAATATGATAGCACCAACAAATACTATATTCCACTTGCGCTTGTAGATGAGGTAAAAACTGAGCAGGTAAGTGGTCATCATCATGGCAACTGTAATAGAGAAGCCATAAGCTGCCTGCATGTGGTCAGACTTCCGGAAGTATAAAATCATTAATACGCAGCCTACCCATAAAATGGTATTGACACTGGGAATGTATATCTGCCCTTTTACTGATGTTGGCTGCCGCACTTTTACCCTTGGCCAGAAGTTCATATTCATTGCCTCGCTGATAAGTGTAAATGAGCCGCTGATTAATGCCTGCGAAGCAATAATGGTAGCCATAGTGGCTATAATAATACTTGGCACCAGGAACCAGTGTGGCATCATTTCAAAAAATGGGTTAGTGCCGTTTAGACTTGGCAGGTGGCTGTTCATTAACCAGGCTGACTGGCCAAGGTATGCCGCCACGAGGCTGATTTTGACAAACACCCAGGTGATGCGGATATTTTTTACACCGCAGTGACCAAGATCAGAATATAGCGCCTCAGCCCCGGTAGTGCACAGAAACACACCGCCCAGCAACCAAAAACCCTGCGGATAATGCGCCAGGAGCGCGTATGCATAGTGAGGGCTTAGCGCCGCAATAATGCCCGGATACCGGGCAATATTCCAGGCACCTACCACCAGCAATAACCCGAACCAAACCGCCATTACCGGGCCAAAGGTTTTACCGATAAGCTGGGAACCAAACCGCTGAAAGAAAAACAATCCGGAAAGGATTATGACAACAATACCGATGGTGAGGTTATTGCCCGGAGCGAAGGTGACTTCAAGTCCTTTTACCATGCTGAGCCCTTCGATGGCCGATGCTACTGAAATAGGTGGCGTAATGATACCATCTGCCAATAATGTAGTGGCGCCCAATATGGTAGGTATTACCAGGTATTTGCCATATCGCCTCACTAACGCATAAAGGGAAAACACACCGCCCTCTCCCTGGTTATCAGCCTGGAGGGTGAGCCAAATATATTTTATAGTGGTCTGGAAAACAAGTGTCCAGAATATACAGGAAACTGAGCCGTAGACCAGCAGTTCTGTAATTGGTCTTTTGCCCAAAATTGCGCTTAGTACATAGAGCGGGCTGGTGCCAATGTCGCCATAAATAATGCCAAGGGCAACTAACAATGAGGCAATAGTTACCTTGCTAAGTTGCTGAGAATCTGATTTCATAAAAAATAAAATATGTGATTAGTTAGTCTTTACCTACAAACCTGTAGCCTATCCCTGATTCTGTTACCAGGAATTCCGGCCTGTTTGGGTTGGCTTCTATTTTTTTGCGGAGTTGTGCTATGAATACTCTTAAATACTGAGACTGGCTGATGTACCCCGGACCCCAAACCTCCCTGAGCAGGTAGTGGTGGGTCAAAACCTTGCCTTCATTTTTCACAAAAAGAGCCAGCAGGGTATATTCAGTCGCGGTAAGTTTTAATAGTTCATTGTCTTTTTTTACTGTCCTGAGCGCAAAATCAACATCAAGTCCGGCACAACTAAATAGTGGATTACTCTCCTGCCCCGGCCTGGCCCTGAGTGCCGACCTCATCCGCGCAACAAGTTCCCCTGTCCGAAATGGCTTTGTGAGGTAGTCATTTGCACCGGCATCAAGCGCCCTTATAATATCTTCCTCCCCGTTTTGTACAGAAAGGATGATTATAGGGTGGGTGTACCATTGGCGCAATTTTTTCAGTACGCTTTGGCCATCTTCATCTGGAAGCCCAAGGTCTAATATAATGATGGCAGGTGGGTGGCTTGCTGCCATAACAATACCCTCCTTTGCGGTTGTGGCCTGGTTCACAATAAAGTCATTACTTTCCAGTGTTATTTCAAGCAGCTTCCTTATCTGCGCTTCATCTTCTATTATCAATACTTCCGCCTTATTCATTTTTCAGGTTTTTAAGGTATGAGGTGGCTGCCGGTATATTCAACGTAAACTTTGCTCCACCGGTAGGCTGGTTTTCTAATATAACGTTTCCTCCCATCGCTTCCACATACCCTTTTACGATAGAAAGGCCGAGACCTGTCCCCCCCGCGCGGGCATTTTTAAGCCGGTAAAATTTATCAAATACCCTGCCTATTTCGTCTGCAGGAAAGCCACTACCATTGTCTTCTATAACCAAGCACAAAAGATCAGTATAGTCTTGGGCGGAAATAGTAATGGTACTATCAGCCGGAGTGTAGATTGTTGCATTGCTCACCAGATTGTAAACTACCTGCTCCAGCATCAGCTTATCTACCATAAACAAGGGCAACTCCGGATTAATATTTACAGTTACTGTCTGGGTTACTTTATTGTCGTCAATCCTGTTTACTACTTCATAAACGAGCTCGGTAATATCGCACCAATCGGTTCTTGGTTGCAGCAGGCCCGATTCCAGCCGCGACATATTCAACAGGTTTTCCACCTGTTGATTGAGCCGGAATGAAGCCTTGCTGATTTCATTAATAAGGTCGGCCCGGTTTTGAGGCGTGAGCCTTACATTATTGTGCTGCAGGTTATCCGTTGCCCCTATTATAGTAGCTATTGGTGTTCTTAACTCGTGCGACAGCGAGTTGAGCAATGTTTTATATAGCGTCACTGTACTTGCCTTTTCCCTTCGCTGGCGGGCAATCTTTTCGAACTGCCTTATTTTGTAAGTAAGCACTGCATTAATAATAGCTATCAGCAAGTAAGTAAGCAGTAAAATACGATCTTCCGTTTTTTCAACCCTAACTGTAAAATAAGGCGGGATAAAGAAAAAATCCCAGGTAAGCGCGGTGAGTACCGCAGACAGCACCACCGGCAAGATATCAAAGAACATGGCAATAAGAGAAACCACCACCATTAATATAAATGCAACAACGTGGTAGTCAAGGTATGCTGCAAACACATAACATATAACAGAGATAACAGCCACCAGCAAAACGCTGTAAGCGAATTGTTTGGCCGGGCTTATCCTGTTAATGAATAGATTGTTCACTTTGCTTTATTTGTTACACAAAGGTAACCCCGCGTTTATAAGTAAAATATAAAACGTAGTACAGGGCGTATAAAGATTTTATAAAGGGGGGCGGCAAGTGAAGTAAAAAAATATTCTCCAAGGGTGATTTGTTAACAAAATTTTGGCATACTTTTTGCTTTGTATCAGGTAGTAATGAATAACCATTATAAACCCTAAAAAGTAAATTTAATGAAAAGTAACTTAACCTATGCCGCAGGCATACTGGTAGCCGTAACCCTATTAGCCGCATGCGGTAAAAACTACTCTAATGAACCCGGAGCGGATCCATCAAAATTAAATTCGCTTTTTGCAGAACTACGGCCTGCGCCACAGATATTAATTGTAACTGCAGGTACGGCAGCACAGGTAACAGGAACAGGAGGCACAGCTCTAAACTTTTACCCTAACTCTTTTAAAGATGCTAATGGCCACATTATTACGAGCGGCACGGTAACCTTGCAGTTAACCGAGATGTATTCTACGGGAGATATGATAGCCAACAGAGCATCAACCACGGCAGCTGGCAAAATACTGCAAAGCGGAGGCCAAATAAATCTTAACGCTTCTATAAACGGACAAAAAGTATTTGCAAACGTCTATGGGGTTCAATTCAGGCAGCAATCGGCTTCAGCAGCACCAATGAATATCTTTTATGGTGCCAATAATAATATTGACTCTGTAGTAACATGGAAAAACGGCGGCGACACTTCAAGGGCAGGTTCTGTTGCCTGGGGAACAACTTATTATGGAGGCTACGATCAATACATTTTTGACTCCTGTACTCAATTTGGATGGACAAATTGTGACCAATTTTATAACACTGATTCGCCAATGACATCTGTAAGCGTGATATTACCCGGAAAAACACATACGCCCTCAAACACGCAGATATACCTGGTGTTACCAGATACGAAAAGCGTAATGTCAAACGCAGAACCGGGCCTTGGCGGAGAGGCGTATAATGCGACAACGAATAAGATGACCTTGGTGAGCGAAGGGCAAATAAAGATTGTCCCTACCGGCATGAATTACAAATTTGTAGCTATCTCTAAGATAAACGGAACCTATTACTATTTTCAACAAGCAGGTGTTACAAGCCTTGATATGAAGTTTAAGGCAACAATGGCTACTAAAACCAAGGCGGAAGTGACAGCTCTTTTAAAAGCGCTTTAATAAATAAATATTACTATTTATATAACGGAGGCAGCTATTGTAAATAGTTGCCTCTGTTTTTATTTGTATCCAGGTATAAAGCGGGCGGCAGGGGATAAATAAAATAATGGCATGCTGACAAATAATATGCTACAAACCACATTTACCTAAACTAAGACTAAAAACATAAAAATTTTTTTATAATTTATTTGTAATATAAACCTGCTGATAAATCAAACAGAAATCAGAAAAAACCTGCATAATTATGTTGATGCGGCAAATGAAGCGGAGATAATGCAGCTGTTTACTTATTTAGAAACACTATTGTCCGACTAATTTTTGGCAAGCATTGTATTTTACAATTTAGATTTTTAGAGTCTTCTTTTTCAGTTTTTTACAAAATATTTATTTCTTTATTTTTATGTTTATCAAAACGGT
>JACMPD010000228.1 GCA_014377675.1 Taibaiella sp. | reverse complement strand
TAGTTACCGAGCAGGGAGTACGCTTCGGAAAGGTTCTCATAGAACTGGGGCAATGTATTAATCTCCCCCAATTTCAACTCAATAGTAACAGCCTCATTTATGTACCTGATCCCTTTTTGCAGGTGGATGGTCTCATTATTTTTTGCAGGGCCTTTTATTTTAGCAAGCGCAGCAGGGTCGGTGCCAATCAGCAGATAGGTAGTGCCAATATTGCCCAGGTTATTTGCTATGCCGCTTTTATTGTTTATTTCCCTGTTCAATTTGAGCGAACGGAAGGCATACTCCAGAGCCTTTTCATGTTCCTGCTGCTCTGAATACACATTACCCAGGTTCGATAAATTCTCTGCAATGTTCTTTTTGTCGTGCCCGTTTTCGGCAATTTCGAGCGCTTTGTTATAGTACTCTGCTGCTTTTACCAAATTCACTTCTTCGAAATAAATATTTGCAATGTCTCTGTATGCAATTGCCAGGGCCCGCTTATCATCTATTACCGTATATATTTTTACGCAGGCATTGTAGTATTCCAACGCCTTGGGGAAATTACGTTCTTTATAATATATATCACCAATGTTGATCTGGCAGGCTGCAATATCCTCGGCCGAATGTTCTTTTTCGGCTATTTTTAACGCCTTAAAATAATTTTCCTGGGCTTCGGCGTATTGACTCAACAAGTAATATACCTCGCCCTTACTGGTATACATTTTTGTAATACCGGCCAAGTCGCCCATGGTCTCATACAATACCAGTGCTTTGTCGTAATAAGACAAGGCATTGATATACTCGAACTTAATTAAATAGTTATGCCCTAAATTATTTAAAGCGCTTGCTTTGCCCTTTTTCCAATCAAGTTGTTCTGCGAGCTCAAGTGCTTTTTGGCCATATGCAGAACCATTGGCGGGGTCGTTCGTGCGGTAATATTGATCAGATATAGCATTATAGATATTTACCTTCCCCGTATCATTGCCTGCACTTTTTAGTTTAGCCAATAAAGGGCCTATCGTTGTGCCTGCATTTGTGTCCAATGGCAAAACGACTGCGTTCTTTTGGGCAGCCGCCTGCAAGCAGGCTATTATACAACATAAAAACAGCAGGAGTCTCATGTAAGATAAAAGTACCTGTTTTCCGCCAATGCTACGCGGATGCCTTTCATTTTTTATATATCTGGTCCCGGGCCTATCGTTTTATCAATACGGTTATGGACTGCGAAGAGACCGCACCTGTGATGATGCATTGATACACGCCTTCAGGCAAATGTTGGTTCAATGCAATATTAGCTGTCATATAGTTGTTCCTGGCAGCTGCCGAAGTCCGGTACACCTGCTGGCCCAGCACATTAATTACGGTAAGGGTAAGGCCCTTTTGCGCATCGGTACTACTTACCGCACCCGATAGCTCAAAGCTGCCCGCGTTAGGGTTAGGGTATACCTTCAGTTGTAAAGCTGCCTTATCAGTTCCCGGAATATTTAGTTTGCTGATACCACTTCCCCTTACACAACGGTTCTCTTTATCAGCTATTATCAGCTTGTTACCAGCATTATAACAAATGCCCGTTGCATAGTTAAAAACAGTATTTAAAGGCAATGATCCGTCACGGTTCATTCCCACAGATCCGTTCCCGGCTGTAAGGGTAACGGGGCCGCCCGTTGTGGGTACATGCCTTATCTTATTGCAAGATGTGGTAGTAACACCATCGCTGTCGTCAATTGCTATGCCTGTGGGGTAGCAAAGTTCGGCTGCCACGGCCAGTCCGCCATCGCCCGCATCACCACTCGTGCCATTGCCGAAGAAAGTGGTTATGATGCCGGTGGTACCATCTACTTTCCTGATTACGTTATTACTCCTGTCTGCAATGAATAAATTATTGCGGCTATCAAAACCAATATATGCGGGATCCATTAACCGCGCTAATGTCGCGGGGCCGCCATCCCCAAGATAACCCGAGCTATCGCTCCCGGCATAAACAGAGATAGTATTGGTAGCTACGTTTACTTTCCTGATCATATTGTTGCCATTGTCCGAAATATACAGATCACCATTTTGATCTAAGGCAATACCCAGCGGGCCGTTCAGTTGCGCATTTGTGGCCGGGCCACCATCACCGCTATGACCTGATGTACCATTGCCAGCAAAATTTGTAATGATGCCAGATGCGCCGTCAACTTTCCTCACTACATGCGCTCCCATATCTGCGATAAAAATATCGCCCGCACTGTTCACCTTTACCGATCTGGGCGACATGAATGTTGCGGCTACTGCCGCCCCACCGTTACCGCTGCTGCCATATGTGCCTGTTCCGGCAACGGTAGTAATTATACCTGCTGTGCTTACTTTCCTTACTGTATAATTGCCTTCGTCAGCTATATATATATTGCCCGATCCGTCTTTACAAACATCGGCAGGCAAAAGGAGATTTGCGGCGGTAGCCAGCCCGCCATCACCGGCATATCCGTTATTTCCAGCAATACCCGTTATAATGCCAGTAGCATTATTTATGAACCTTATATTATTGGCATTATAATCTGAGGTGTACATATTGCCTGCCGTATCCAGGGCGATACCCCATACAAGTGTAAAGCTGGCTGCAGTTGCCGGACCGCCATCACCGGAACTTGCTATCGTCCCGTTGCCGGCAAATGTGCTTATTATACCAGATGTGTTTATTTTCCTGATCCGGCCATTCCAGCCATCTGCACAATAAATGTTACCATATCTGTCGGCACACAAACAATAAACTGTATAAACCGTTGCCGCAGTAGCCGGGCCGCCATCGCCACTAAAACCAACTGAGCCGGTTCCTGCAAATGTGCTGATAATGCCTGCCGGAGTCACCTTCCTGATCCTATAATTGAAATTATCACTAATGTATAAATTACCTGAATTGTCTGTAACTGTTCCACATGGCCCAAATATTTGCGCCGTAGTAGCAGGGCCACCATCGCCGGAAAACCCGGCCGTTCCAGTCCCAGCCACTGTATGGATAATTCCCGAAACATCTACTTTCCTGATACAATTCGCTGCGAAATCTGATATGTACACATTTCCTGAACTATCTGTTGATACATCATTCGGCTCTTGAAGCAGAGCTGCGGTTGCCGGCCCACCATCGCCTGAGTAGCCGGAGACACCTGTGCCTGCAAATGTACTGATGATGCCGGCCGGCGTTACCTTACGGATGACATAGCCACTCTCTTCAGCTATGTACATGTTCCCGGTCCTATCGAGTGTAATACCGCTGGGGTGGTTCAGTTGTGCCGCTGTTGCCTGCCCACCATCACCAGCTGTGCCGGCCACCCCTGTACCAGCGAAGGTGGTAACCATCTTTGTAACCGTATTATATACGCGTATGGCGTTGTTTGATTGGTCAGCAATGTACACTAAGCCTGTTTTGGTAACGTACATCTGAGACGGCTTATTGAACTGCGCGGTGGTGGCAGGAGCGCCGTTAAAAAAAGCATGCTTATTTATCCCTGCTAATGTGGTAATGGTCTGGCTGTAAGAATTACAGGCAACACTGGTTAGGATCAGGCAGAGTAATTTTTTCAGCATGACGTTTTATTTTTAGAACATTATGAATTATGCGAAGTTATATTTTATGATGCATCCGGCAGGTGCATTAACCAAAGAATAACCAGGTAAAGTGCTATTCGCCATCTGCGAAGATTGGCATTGCTGCGGGGGTAACGCCCGTATGCACTATCGCTCCCTGCCTGGCATCACTAAAAAATATTTCACGAAAAATTATTAGTTATATTACTAATAAGCTAACAAGTGTACGCCAGATATTGAAAAAAGGGAACTTGCACGAAAATTATTCTTATTCTTGCATAAATTGACCAAATGACGAACGAAGATTTAAGCAAATTGGATTTCCCGATCGCGACAATGAAAATGCTGGAGTCAACAACTGCAATGCTCCGGACGGTATTGCAAAACCAGATGGAAATTATGAAGGCTCTTAATATTGGGAATCACCAAGTAATTTCAGTCCAAGTAAATAGGCTGTTACAAGAGAACCTTGCTATCGTGGACGGCGATTTGAGAAGGCAGGTTCCTGAGGGGCACTACATTAAATACCCGAAAAATTGATTGCTAATGTTTTCAACTGGCGTCCGAGCTAGCGCACCGCTCTCGCGTCCCAACAAATGAGCGGGTTTTTAACCCGAGGAACCTCAGGCTGCCCATCAATTTAAAAAGGCATGGACATTTAGCTTTTATGACCTTGTGAAGCTGCCGGATATTTTCTGTCCCGCTTTCGGCTGAAGTGATTTTTGGTGGATGTTTAACGCCGTCCTTACCCTTAAAAAACTAACAAATATTTTTTAAAATATTGGTTATGAACGTTTTATAGAACCAGTTATTTTATGTACCTTGAAGATGTGAAAAAAGCCATGGGCTACACCGGGCTTTTAAAATCACAAAAAAATCAAGGGTTTGAAATTAGTCAAAGATGCAATGGCGGGAGGCCTTGGCATTATATAAATAAGAAAGCGGTTGAAACCTTCCCTGGTTAATAACACTAAAATAAAAAGGCAGCCATAATCCCAGGGCTGCCTTTGCACTATCATTCTAATTATATCTATACTAAAGCTTTGCTGCCTTCACTTCAACCTGGAAAGCTTTATTAGGCATATCAAGGTATTTGAGTTTTGTTGTTTTAAAATTTCCCCTGATAAACACAGCGCACATGGTGTTTGATACATGGTACAGATTTTTCCTGTATTCCTCCGGGGTACTGTCCATTATGCCCTGCAGCACATCATGCCTTACATTTTCGGTATCATATCCATAGTCATGCCACACAATTATGGAGTTATCATCTTTCAATTGCTGAAACACATTTTTTGTATCTATAAGCACACCTTCGTAAGTGTGATCACCATCAACGAATATTAGATCAAATTTTTTTCCATTTAATTTGCCATAGTCAAACGTTTGCGAGTTCTCGTGGTAAGTTTTAATGTTTGGTTTGCTTTTAGAATAGAACGCGTGTGCCGTAATATATCCTTCATTAAACTCAAAAGCGCGCATTTCCTGCTCAGAAAGGGTAAGTGCCGTGCAATCTTTGACCACATCAGCTATGCAGCCAATGCTTTCACCGCGGAAGCAACCTATTTCAAGGTAAGCGCAATCTTTGAATCTTCTTGAAAGAGCTTTGATCATCAGTATATCTGTAACCAAAGATGTATTGGTCAGATATGAATAGTTATCAATGGTTTCGTGGAAGCCCGGGAGCAGGTCAAGGAGATCAATAGTTGGTAACTGTGAAATGCCATATTTATCAATAAGGTTTTTATCATATTGGATAGTATGCCTTTTCTTTATCAAGCTTTGATACCCTAAAGTCACAATTTCCTTTGGGTTGCTGAGCAACTCTTTTATAACAGATAATTTACTCATAATTTTGTATAATGGTAGGCTAAAAATAAACAAAAAATGCGAAAGTTGTATTAAATTATTGAAATTTACTCCATTGGTTAATATATAGTGCAAGTCTTCACAGGGTAATAATTTGCTGTCTAAACCCCCACTGGCGCGAGAGTTAGCGCAGTGCTCTCGTTCCCAAACAAATGAGCAGCTTCACAGCTGCCCGAAGATCAACCACCCCCGATCCTGAAAATTCTAAAATCCTGAAAATCCTGATTCAGACAAAAGGGTAAAGAGCTAACGCACCGTTCTCGTATCCCAACAAATGAGCGGGTTTTCAACCCTATGAAACCGATTGACCGCTTAAAACCCTTACCAACTACCCCTCAAAATATTATTTCCCCCGATCCTGAAAATTCTAAAATTCTGAAAATCCTGATTCAGACAAAAGGGTAAAGAGTTAGCGCACCGCTCTCGCGTCTCCACATGTCCGGTATATTACGTTTTATTTTATCGTTAAGCCTGAATCACTCAAGATTTTACCATTTGCTTTCATCCATTTTAATGCTTTATCTGATATGCCATATCCAGATATATTAGTCAACAAAAAATTTTTTTTAAACATAGCTAAAATATTATCTGCCCATTTTATAAAATCCGAATCTTTCCTGATTATCTGCTCATTTTGATAATATTGAGTAACAAAATAGAACCTTGCTCGCGCTATTTCATCGGGTTTATTTGGATAAGTTCCACCTCTACTAAATTCAATTGCATAACTACATATGTCGTCCAAAAGGTAATAATTTTGCTCATCTATAAATTTCGTGTAGACATTTTTATTAAATGATTCGCATGTCATATAAACCTTTTTAAATTCCCCTTCCTTTGTTTTAGACACATCAGAAGAAAAAATATAATCTTTATCATGTATCGGTTGAGTTATTATTTGAACGTAATTTTGAGATAAGAAATCATTTATAGACTTCCAATCATCTTCAACTATAAAAAAATTAAGCTGCTTTGATCTCATTTTCATTATTTATTATATAGAGTAAATATTGGTTCATTTCCACCAACCCAATTTGCGCAAACTCCTTTGAATCACAACAGCTACCCGCGGGAAGGGCGGCCAGAAGGGCGCGTCCGTACAGAAATTTCTTTGTTACGGCAGCGCTCCACTCCCGCAAGTTACAACACTAATTAATTAACTTTTATATTGCAGATTGTTGTTTACGCTTTCCAGACTGGCGAGAGGGTTAGCGCAGCGCTCGTTCCCAAACAAATGAGCAGCTTCACAGCTGCC
Organism: Taibaiella sp.; assembly: GCA_014377675.1. Lineage (GTDB taxonomy): Bacteria > Bacteroidota > Bacteroidia > Chitinophagales > Chitinophagaceae > Flavipsychrobacter. The sequence goes on along the minus strand of JACMPD010000228.1, from coordinate 1,132 downwards.
CTAAGATTAACCACCCTTGATCCTGAAAATTCTAAAATCCTGAAAATTCTGATTCAGACAAACGATAACTAATATAAACTATTCAATTTCAACACAATAAGTCAAAACATAGTTTTAAAATTATGCGTTACGCCCCAAATATGGGGCACCATACCCCGTATTTGGGGCGCCATGCATCCCCGGTTTTGCCCGCTCACCAAAACAATCCATCTTTGCCCTATGAATAATTTAAAAACATGAAAACACAGGAAATGACCGTTCTCCACCCAGCCTGAAAAAATATTTGGCGGCATTGTCCGGTTTCTTGCTGTCGGTACGTCATTATACCGAACAACATTATTAACAACAAAAAAATCAAAGATTATGAAAGAATTTCTCCTGGTATTCAGAGCTATTGAAGACACAAGCACCCGCACGCCTGAACAAAGAGGCGCTACAATGGAGCTGTGGAAAAACTGGATGGGTGGCATAGCGCAGCAAGGCAAACTGGTTGGCGGGCAGCCACTGATGCCCGGCGGCAGGCTCATGAGCAAAACCGAACTTACCGACGCGCCCTTCGCTGAGGGAAAGGAAGTACTCAACGGCTACATGATAATGAAAGCCAAAGACTATGATGAGGCGGTGCAGTTGTCAAAACCCTGCCCTATATTTGAAAGCAACGGCACGGTTGAAGTAAGGGAAATTGCAAAAATGGACAGCTAAATTTATTTTTGGTATCCGGGCGTACTACGTATGCCCGGACACCAAAAAACCAGGGCAAACAATACCATGAGCACGCAAAGCACTAAAAAAAGCACTCAGCGGAGCGTATCAGCGCTTGTAGCCGCACTTACGCGTTCTGAGTCCGGCAAGCTGGTAGCTGTGCTCACCCGCATTTTCGGAACCCACAACCTGGGTTTGGCCGAAGACGCCGTGCAAGATGTGTTGCTCAAAGCCCTGGAGGTATGGCAGGCTGATGGCGTACCTGAAAACCCGGCGGCATGGCTCTTTACCGCGGCCCGCAACAAAGCAATTGACACCGTAAGGAAGTACAGGCGGCAACGCGTCTTTGCCGTTGACATTACCCCGCTGCTCGAATCAGAAAATACCGTAGCCACCACCCTGAATAACTGTTTTCGCGATGAAGAAATAC
>JACMPD010000026.1 GCA_014377675.1 Taibaiella sp. | reverse complement strand
TATTAATGACTACTACATCAGCAAAATCAAGCATGTCAATTTTCTCCAGCTGTGTAGGAGCACCAAATTCAGGAGTCATTACATAAAGGCTGAGGTCGCAATAATCAGTGATCTGGGTATCGCTCTGTCCAATGCCTGATGTTTCTAATATTATGAGATCATAATTAGCTGCCTTCAGTATGTTTACAGCATCAAGTATGTGCTTGGAAACCGCGAGATTGCTCTGGCGGGTAGCCATAGAGCGCATGTATACCCTGCTGTTCCTTATCGCATTCATACGGATGCGGTCACCCAGCAGCGCGCCACCTGTTTTCCTCTTTGATGGGTCTACGGATATAATGCCAATATTCTTATCCTTAAAGTCAAGCAGGAAACGGCGCACTATCTCATCCACCAGCGAGCTTTTACCTGCACCGCCTGTACCGGTAATACCCAGCACCGGCGTTTTAGAAACTGCGGCCCGCTCGCTTACTTTTTTCAGTATGGCCTGCGTTTCAGGCAGATCGTGATAGTTCTCAGCAGCTGAAATCAGCCTTGCGATTGACTTCACATCTTTTTCCACCAGGTGCCCGGCTTCGCCGTTCAGCTGGTTACCTGTCGGAAAATCGCTTTGCTCCAGCAGGTCGTCAATCATACCCTGGAGGCCCATTTTACGGCCATCATCAGGCGAGTATATACGGGTAATACCGTATTCCTCAAGTTCTTTTATTTCATCGGGCAATATAACACCGCCACCCCCGCCAAACAGTTTTATATGGCCGCAACCGGCTTCCTTCAGCAGGTCACGCATGTATTTAAAATACTCCACATGCCCACCCTGGTAGCTGGTAATGGCTATCGCGTTGGCATCTTCCTGTATGGCGCAGTCCACTACTTCCTGCACACTGCGGTCGTGGCCGAGGTGAATTACCTCCGCACCGCTGGCCTGCATTACCCTGCGCATAATGTTAATAGAAGCGTCATGGCCATCAAAAAGCGCTGCCGCGGTCACTAAACGTACTTTATTCTTTAAGGAATAAGACATACCTGAAATAAATTAGTTAAAATTCAGGTGCAAAGTTACTAATTAGGAGCGGAAAGTGGAACAATGAAGTTGGCAACGAAGGAACACTCACCCAAAAACCAAAGCGATTTTACAATAAACCTTTTTCTTACCAAACATAACCAAAATATGCATTATTATTTCATTATACATAGCAAATATAGGTTTCCCAAGAAATAGCCGATGCTTTTACCAATATTCTTTTGTTTATTTATTTCTTAATTTTGTTGAACAAATAACCAGTTCTGATAAGTGGAACAAACTTCTGAACACCTGTAATGTGTTATTACAACATTAAAAATTAGTTTTATGCCGGAAGAAGACAATAATTACTGCTATTACAGCGACCTGCCATCACCCATGGCGTATATGGAAGCGGAAGAGACCGTGCCGCAAGAGACATTATCTGAAATAGATATTGAACGCATTATTGAAATGGCATGGGAAGACCGCACACCATTTGACGCCATTAAATTTCAGTTTGGTTTAGGCGAAAATGAAGTAAAGGCCCTGATGAAAAGCCAGTTAAAATTCAGTTCTTACAAACTATGGCGCAAACGGGTGGAAGCCTGCAAAACAAAGCACGCAAAAACCAGGGAGCCTTCAATCAACCGGTTTAAATGTAACTTGCAACGAAGTATTACCAATAATAAAATCTCTAAAAGAAAATAGGTTGATGCAACCAAAATTTTAAATGCCTGCTATGCAAAAAGAATTTTCACTGGATGATATTTTAAAGTTTGAACAACGCTACCGCGCAACCTTCGTTAACTCGCTGGGTGGGTTTAAAAGCCTTGTACTTATTGGCACTGCAAATGAAAGTGGCCAAACGAACCTGGCAACCTTCAATTCTTTGTTTCACCTCGGTGCAAACCCGCCGTTGTTTGGCTTTATTGTGCGCCCTGATGCGGTTGCAAGGCATACGCTTAACAACATACTGGCACTTAACGAATTTACCGTAAATCATGTCTCAGAAACGTTCTTCAGGCAGGCGCACCAAACCTCAGCCCGGTATGATGCAGATACCAGTGAGTTTAATGCTACGGGGCTGACTCCGGTATATAAAAAAGACTGTAAAGCTCCTTTTGTCAAAGAGAGCCACATACAGATTTCAGCTGTTTTTTTGAGGAAAGTTGACATTGAGGAAAATGGCACATCGCTGATAATAGCAAAAATGAAAGCGGTGTATATTCCGGAAGATTGCCTCGCCGCAGACGGCTTTATAGATATTGAGAAAGCGGGCAGCATTACTTGCAGCGGTTTAGATAGCTACCACAGCACTACTAAAATCGCCCGCCTCGCATACGCGAAAACAAATGTGCCGACAACAGATTTAAAACTAACTCAGTAGAAAATATAAAGGATATCGGCGCATATAAAAAAGAAACAAAATGCTCGTGGCGCCTAAAGCTTAAAATAAACAAACCATGACCAATTTTTTAAAGGCTAAGTGGGAAAATATTATAATGGCTAACTACGCTGTGCCAGTGAACGTGTTGCAGCCTTATCTGCCAAAGGGAGTGGAACTGGACACCTACATGGGCAACGCTTATGTGAGCCTGGTAGGTTTTCTGTTTAAAGATATCAGGCTGTTCAAAATACCCATTCCCAAATTAGGAACATTTGAAGAAGTGAACCTGCGCTTCTATGTATGCCGTAAAGACGGGGACGAGATAAAGCGCGGAGTAGTTTTCATTAATGAAACGGTACCCTACAAAGCCGTAGCCTGGCTTGCAAATAAACTATACAAAGAGCACTACACTGCCGTAAAGACAAAAAGCAGCTGGAAAATAACTGCACCCGACAAACATATCAGTTACCAATGGCTGGTTGGTAAAAAGTGGAATACGATAAGCGTTAAAGCCATGAGCATGGCGACCGAAATGCAGCAAAACAGCTTTGAAGAGTTTATTTTTGAGCACTACTATGGCTACACCAGGGTTAATGAGATGGCGACCGAAGAATATAAAATTAACCACCCGCGCTGGCACATAAACACCGTTACCGATACTGAGATAGATTGTGATTTTGAAGCCAATTATGGCAGCAATTTTGCATTCCTAAACGGTGCTTCGCCAGCATCAGTTTTTATAGCTGAAGGTTCTGCCATTGAAGTGAAGTGGAAACGTATGAAAATTTAGAAAAGTGAAAGGTGTAAAAAAAGAAAATTTACCCGCTAAGGTTTGTTTGCGCTGCAACAGACCGTTCACTTGGCGAAAAAAATGGGAGAAAAACTGGGGTGAAGTGAAGTATTGCAGTGAAAGGTGCAGCGCCACCAAAAGCGGTACGACCACCGAAAAGCGGCAGCAGCAATGAACCCGCTGAAGCTTGCTATGAGCGCTGACATGTAGGTGCCTGGTGCAAGTGTGTACAAATGCCGAAATACTATTAGCACATTTTTAATATTACGGTAACCAACGCTTAACAATCAGTTGATAGTTTATAATTCACTTTGCATACTTAATAACGAAGGTTTTATGGCAAAAAGAGAAGTGGATATAGTAGTGTTGTCTGATATACACCTGGGCACCTACGGCTGCCAGGCGAAAGAACTTCTCCAATACCTCAAAAGCATAAAACCTTCCGCAGTAGTATTAAACGGAGACATTATTGACATATGGCAGTTCAGCAAACGATACTGGCCATCGCTCCACATGATGGTTATCAAACATCTCATTGGCCTTATTGCTAAAGAAGTGCCCGTATACTACATACCCGGAAATCATGACGAAATGCTCCGGAAATTCAACGGCTTTCACCTCGGTTCACTCAAAATAGTCAACAAGCTATCCCTTAAAATAAACGGAAAACGCCTCTGGATTTTCCATGGAGATGTATTTGACGTGGTTATGCAGCATAGCCGCTGGCTCGCAAAATTAGGCGCAGTAGGCTATGACACGCTTATTCTCATTAATCAGGCAGTCAACTACTGCTCCATGAAAATGGGCAGAGGTAAAATATCATTCTCTAAAAAAATAAAAAACGGCGTAAAAAGCGCAGTTAAATTCATCAACAACTTCGAAACAACCGTTTGTGATATTGCAATTGAAAATAACTATGATTATGTAATGTGCGGCCACATTCACGCTCCAGCCATGAAAAACGTAGTTACCCCAAAGGGCGAAGTCGTTTACCTCAACTCCGGCGACTGGATAGAAAACCTTACTGCACTCGAATACAACAATGAAGAATGGACAATTTACAATTATCATAATGACCCAATCGCCCGTACCATTGACATTGATAAAAAGAAACAAACAAAGGAATCAGCTAAAGCGCTGATGGCCAGCCTGATGCTTGAACTCAATATTACGCAACGCAAACCAAATGACAATGAACTTGAGGCGGCATAAAATAATGCCAGTTAACATCAACAAAATGAAGTGCGCAAAGACCCGCTTTCACTTATTTAATATAGGCCTTAATGTATCAGTCAAACTGATAGAAATAGTTACGGCAGTATGGCTTTAATAAATAACCATCAATATTATCGCCGGTTGTTTAATTTCACACTGTGAAAATACTATTTGCCATACAGGGCACCGGAAACGGCCATCTCAGCCGTGCAAGGGATGTCTATCCCGAAATAGCCAAATATGGCGATGTAGATGTATTGATAAGCGGCACTCAGGCTGATGTCGATTTCCCCTTCTCCGTAAAATACAAGATATACGGCATGAGCTTTATGTTTGGCAAGCGGGGCGGTATCGATTTTCTCACAACCGCGAAGCGGGCACGGCCTTTCCGCCTCATTCAGGATATACGCCATTTTCCGGTGGGCGACTATGACCTGGTCATTAATGATTTTGAGCCTATATCAGCATGGGCCTGCAAGCGCTTAAACTTGCCCTGCATTTCCCTCAGCCACCAGGCAGCCGTGCTGCACCCCAACGCCCCGCGCCCTGATAAAGATGACCCGGTGGGCCGCGTCGTACTCGCGCGCTACGCCCCTGTTACCGCCGCCTACGGCTTCCATTTTAAGGCCTTCGGCGATAACATATTTACCCCGGTTATACGCAAAGAGATACGCGCCCTCACCCCAACCAATGAAGGCCACTACACAGTATATCTCCCCGCCTACAATGATGAATTGATAATAAAGAACCTATCGGCCTTCCCCGGCGTGCGCTGGGAGGTCTTCTCTAAACATAACAAAACCGAACAAACCACCGGCAATATTCATATACAAAAGATTGACAACAAAGCGTTCGTAAAAAGTCTTGCATCATGCGCCGGGGTATTGTGCGGCGCAGGTTTTGAAGGCCC
>JACMPD010000227.1 GCA_014377675.1 Taibaiella sp. | reverse complement strand
CAATTGACCTGAAAATAGGTGAGTTTGAGGCCGGCCATAAAGGGCAAATGGAACTATACCTGCGTTACCTTGAAAAATACGAACAGTTGGATGGCGAAAATGCTCCCGTTTGACTGATACTGTGCACGGGGAAAAACCAGGAGCATGTGGAGCTAATGCAATTAGATAAAAGCAATATCAGAATCGCAGAATACCTTACCCTTTTACCTTCGAACGAACTGCTGCGGGAAAAGCTGCATATGGCCATTGAGTTGGCTAAAAATAAACTGGCAACGGCGCAATAAATCTACTGAAGTAACGGCGGCAACACGCTTCCGTGCCAAATCACAAAACATAAAAAACCCCTTCAGGCATATTTTTTTCATCTGCCGGGCAACCTTTGTTCTGGTAAGTGCATATATTAGGGTGTGCCAACCAACACATAGATGAAGGAGCAAAAAGCAATAGAAGGATGCAGGAAACAGGATCGTATTTCGCAGAAATATGTATATGACCTGTACGCTGATGCAATGTTGCTGGTATGTATGCGCTATGTAAAGCCCCTTCCCGATGCAGAGGAGCTTATGCTGAATGGATTTTATAATTTCTTCAAAAACATAGACAGGTTTATATATAATGGCGATGGCAGTGTGAGGCCCTGGCTCAGGAAAATAATGTTGAATGAATGCCTGATGCACCTGCGGAAAACAGGGGAGCTGAAACTGAAACCTGAAGCCGCCGGCGAAGGTGAAAGCGTTGACCCTGTGGTAACAGGAGATATGCAGGCTGCGGAGCTTTTAAAGCTGATAAGCCGCCTGCCGCCGGGCTACCGAACCGTGTTCAATCTATATGAGGTGGAGGGATACAGCCATAAGGAAATAGCCAACCTGCTGAATATAAGCGAAGGCACTTCAAAGTCGCAGCTCAGCAAGGCCAGGAGCCAGTTGCAGGTGATGGTGAAACGACAAGGTTGGTATAATTAATAAAATAAAAAGGGATATGCCACAGCAGGATATAAAAACGAAACTTGATGAACTGGATACACTCTCAGCAGGAGTTGTATTTGAGAGGGAAGAGGCATGGGACAAGCTGCAGGAGCGCCTGGACCGCAAGCCGGAGCGAAAAATGCTGCCCTGGTACCGGCTGGTGGCGGCCGCGGCATTGCTCCTGCTGTTGGCGGGCGGCTGGCTGAGGTACAGGAAACAGTCCGCGGCAATGCCGGAGATTGCTCAGAAAATGCTGCCGAAACAGCAGAACCAGACAAACCCAGGCACAGCTGCAATGGCATTACCAGCTATGCCAACTGACATTGCACCATCAGCGCCCTATGAAAGTGCGCCCAACAAGCAGGATGACAGAAGACTTGTCAATACCCAAGCACTGGCTGAAAAAAGCGGGATAACCAACCCCGGCACTAGGCACACAACGTTCCCTCAAGAGGTTGATACCCTCCCTGCTATACACCGCACGATACAGAGAAAAGAACCGACGGGTGGTTATGAGCTGGCAATGGTAACTAATGAGCGGAAAACCTACTACCTTCCTGCCCAACGGGTAATGCCGGTAGTGCATATTAATGACCTTGAACAGGAAGATAACGATTCAGCAGAACCGGCAGCGGGTACAGGCAGAAATAAAGAGAAAAAATGGATTATAGATCTTGAACCCGCCCCGCTTAATTTCGGCACTGCCAGCATACGAAACATGAAGATAGTGCACGTCAACGCCCTTATGGAACCCGCACCATATACTAATGATGAGCCTGTAGAGCGCCAACAGCACTTTATCAGCATATCTTTCCTGGCCCCTTTCAGTAACAAGTTGTACAATCGTTAATGCGCGGCACCGCTTACTGGCTCCATTTAATACTATCTTTCTAACACACGCTAAAAAAAATTATATATGAAACAAACCACAGTGTTTGCCGCACTTGCTATGCTGCTGCCTGCCACATGCATGGCACAAAGCGAATCAATTAAACCAGTTGCCAAAACTAAATCACGGAAAATATTCGAAATGAATACTTATGGAATAAATATCCGTGACTTTGTGCAACTGCCAACAGGCAAAGTAATATTTGAATTAAGCCGGGTGGAAGATTTTGACAGGCTGCATGAGTTGCCGGCGATATTGGCACAGTTGCGGAAGGATACTTATTTTTATAAAGATTCAATCGACAATAGCACGGGTAGCCTGAAACTTGACTATGTAATCAACGATGAAAAGGAACACCGGGAGATACGGTTTACCCACTATGCCCCGGAGGGGAATATGTTTGTAACAAGAAAAGGAGAAATTTCAAAACTGAAAACAGAACAAGACACGATAAAAATATTGGTACATGCATTGACCGGCGATAAGGATGCAAGAGCCGGCAAAAAAAAGAACTCAGTTATGAGCAAGTATAAATGGCCATATGATTTCCAGGTAATCTTGTGTCTTGATAATTTCTATGATCTGGATAAGGTAATAGCTGACTCTGCTGTGCTGCGCCAGGCTGTGGATACCCTGCGCAGCGTACTAACTGAAGGTATGGTTTCTAATCCAAGGCGGCACCCTTCGTCGGCCGTTTATAAAACAAAGACGAAGAAGCTGTTATTAAGCCATAACGGGTTGATGACAAGCGAAGAATTCTACTTTCATAGTTCCATTTCAGCGCCCGCAAAAATAGTAATAGGTTGTAATGTGGGCGCGGGGTTGGTGAGGCATACCATAGCGCCTTACGCTGAGTTTGCGGTCTCGTATATAAATGTATGGCGGGAGGGGGAAAAAAAGAATTTTTCTTATTTCGGATTGTCGGCAGCGCCCTATTTCTTTTTTGAGCATGATGCTGAAGGCGGTTACCATGTATATAATAACTGGTTTATTAATGCTGAAGTGGGAGCGATACATAATGTTGATCCGCATTTGCGTGATATTTCTATGGGGCTGGGCTACCTGGCCGTTGCGCAGGGGAATACTTTCAGGGGTACTACAATGAAAGCATTTGTGAATATACACTTTCGTAATAGCATTACTATAAGTCCTGAGCTTATTGCCACCAATAATCTAACCCAGTTTTTTCCCGGCATAACAGTGAAGCTATTTACAGAATTGCAAAACAAATAGATAAGATATGTACAATAAAAAAAAGGAGCATCGTGAGAAGCTCCTTTTTTTAAAAACCAATAAGAAAAAACTATTTCTTTTCTTCTTTCTTAGTTTCAGTTGTTGTTGTAGTTGTTGTTGCTGGAGTTGTTGTTGAAGCAGCAGCGGCGGCAGCAGCAGCAGAATCAGTTGCAGTTGGAGCAGCAGGAGCTGGTTCAGCAACCGGAGCAGTAGTAGTAGTAGTCATAGTAGAAGTGCTGTCAGTTTTAGCAGCTTCTCCGCTACCGTTACCGCAAGATGCAACAAAAAGACCCATTGTAAGAGCGAATACGCTCAGCTTAACTAATTTCATAATTATCTGTTTTTAGATGTTATGCACATTTATACCCCAAACGAAAAAAGGTAACCCGCTGTTTTGAAGTTTTTTAAAAAATATTTCAGATATTTTTTAACTATATACAATAGTTGGGTAGGGATTGAAATTGCTGCGCTGTGCCAGGGCTAAGGATTTACTCATTCACCGCGCTCCACATACACCCCGCACCGTAGCATTTCCTATTCATAAATACGGTACACCTCACCATTGTCACCCACTGCTATCAGGCCGCCCGCAGGTGCAAAAGCAAGGGAACGGAGTGCGGCATGGGTGAAGCGATCATATTCCATCCAGTGGTGGCCACCATCGTCAGAGTGCAGCAGCAGGCCGTCTTCGGTGGTCGCCCAGCCGTTTTGGCTACCTCGGAATTTCATGTCTGTAAGCCTATACCTGGGCAGGGTAAGGTCATCGCCATTGCGTAGCCGCTGCCAGTTGCTGCCGCCATTGGTGGTGTGGAATACGCTGCCTGCGTTACCGCAAAGCCATATCTCCGCGCCATGTATGTCCATGGCTGTAAAGTTATCGCCATGCACATCCTGCAGTGTCCAGTTTTCCCCGCCGTTACTGGTATACAACACGGCCCCAAAACCGCATATATACCCGGTCCGGCCCGCCATTTGTATTTTATTGAGCTGATAACGGAAGTCCTGCCTGCGGAGCATGGCACCGGTAGTATCGGTCCACATGATCCGGCCTTCATCAAAACTCACACCGCCTACCATAATGGCATGAGTCGGGTCAGTAAACGCAATGCCTGTGTAAGGGAAATAATCATTCTGAAAAAAGCGCCAGCTGCGCCCTGTGTCGGTGCTGAGCAGTAGCTTGCCATCAAAACCGCAGTTAAATAAAGTGCCCGCCGGCGAAGCGTTTATGTCATAAATCCCCTTTTGGGTGGCTGGGTGAGCCGTGGGTAACCATGTGTTGCCGCCATTGCGGGTGGTGAGTATAAAGGAGTGCAGAAACCGGTGCCCTCCTGTAATAAAACCGTTGAGGCTGTCCATGAAAAACACCTTATTCAGCCGGTCGGTATCAGAGTAGCTATCTACCTTTACTACTCTTTGCAGGTGGAGCACATCTTTTTTACAACCCCATACCGATGCGGCAATTAGCAGCAGGAGCGAAAATTTAAAGCGGGGGTAGAGAGCGGGCTTCATAGAGAAAGTTAGTTTCCTGATTTAAAATAGTGCGGGGGAATGTATTACTTCAAAGGCATCACGGTATAGCCGGCGTCGCGCAGCAGATTTATTACCCCGTTAGCGCCCGGCAGGTGGCCCGCCCCAACGGCGAAAAATACCGCCGATTTTTGCATTTTGATTTTCATACGTTCTATCCATCGCTTGTTGCGGTCATCGAGAAACGCACTCATATTTTCGCCCATAGATTTTGACGAAACAATCAACTCATAGAGCGCCTGCAGGTCTTGGGTGCGGTATACTTTGACAAGGCCTTTATAGTTTTCTTTGCTTTTGTTAAAGTCACGCATGTCATCCAGCACTTCTCTTATCACGCTGTCAGCGGGCAGTGTCGCAAGCACGTCTATTTGCTCTGACGGGTCTTCAAGCCCTAAAATTTCCTTATGCTTCCTTTTGGCCATGCGCATGATGCTGTCTTCATAAGAGATGGGGAACGGGCAATCTGTCACCTTCATGCTGATGATACTTTCGAGGGCCACGGGTTTCATTTGCTGCAGCATACCAATATCCATCCCTACCGAGTCTCTCAAAAATTTTTTTAATTGTTTGTATTCAACGGGCGAGAAATAATCTTTGAGTTGTTTGCCGCTTGTATCCAAGAAACCATTTGAAGCGGCGACCATCGATTCATGGTCGTCAAGGTCCATTTCAAAGCAGACCTTATCGCTTGCCGTGAGGCTTTTTTTCATTTTAGAAGTCCATATAAAATCAGTGGCACAGATGAGGTGAATGGTGCCGAAAAGATAAGAAGGCCGGGGCAGGCCGTTACCGCTTATCTGCCAAAGAAGTGACTTATTGGCTTTAACCGCGGCTGGCTGCGCCACACAGGCGCAACAGGTAAACAGCAGTAAAACAAGGAATGAAAACAATCGCTTCATGGTGCAAATATAAGCGCAACGATATGAAAACAATGGATAATACCAAAAAACGGGACAAGCCGGGCACCACGAATGGCACTGTAACTGGCACGGTTTTTAAACGTTATTTTGAAAATTAATTAAAAAAATGGAAAACCAACCAACGAATTCCCGCATCATTACAGGCATGTTTCAAGACAGGGAAAGTGCTGAGCGCGCCTATAACACACTGCACAGCCGCGGCTATACGACTGATGATGTTAACCTGATGATGTCAGACGATGCGCGCAAAAAACACTTTACGCATGCTGAAGCGCATACTGAGCTGGGCAATAAGGCACTGGAAGGCGCAGGCACCGGGTCCGCAATTGGCGGTACACTCGGCGCTATCGCGGGTGCGGTGGCGGCCATAGGCACATCGCTTTTAATACCGGGCATTGGTATAGTGATTGCGGGTCCATTGGCAGCGGCACTTGCGGGCGCTGGCGCGGGTGGCTTAACAGGCGGCATTGTTGGCGCACTGGTGGGTTCAGGCATACCTGAAGAAAGAGCTGTTGTTTATGAAGACGGCATTAAAAACGGCCACATTGTAATGGGTGTGAAACCACGCAATGACGACGATGCCAAATATATAGCCGACGACTGGCGCACCAACCAGGGCCTGGAAATACATGGATAAACTTTAAAAATTGTTTGTATGAAAATGATTAAAATTGCGGCAGCACTGGTGCTTACAGTAACCCTCCTTTCCTGCGGTGAAACTAAAAAGCAGGAAACAACCGACACAGTAAGTACCGATACCATGGTAATGCAACGCGACATAACCGACTCCGCTACTAATTCTGTTACAACAGACACTACCAAGCGGTAAGTATAACGACTATAAGTAAAGGGAGGGCCGCAATGCGGCCCTCCCTTTATGTATGCGATTAGTTGAATTATTAATAGTCCATACCCATTCCGCCTGGCATACCGCCGCCCATTGGGGCGCCTGATGACTTAGGCTCTGGCTTGTCAGCTATCACACACTCGGTAGTGAGCAACATGCTGGCGATAGACGCGGCGTTTTCAAGCGCTACGCGGCTCACCTTAGTAGGGTCAATAACACCTGCTGCCAAAAGGTTTTCATACACTTCAGTGCGGGCGTTGAAGCCATAATCGGCTTTGCCTTCGCGCACTTTCTGCACAATAATAGAACCTTCAAGACCAGCATTGGCCACTATCTGGCGCAATGGCTCTTCAAGCGAACGGCGAACGATAGCCACCCCTGTTTTCTCGTCAGCATTGTCAGTTTGTACCTTGTCAAGACTTTCGATAGCACGGATGTAAGCAACACCGCCACCAGGAACAATACCTTCCGCTACGGCTGCCCTTGTAGCGTGCAGCGCATCGTCAACACGGTCTTTCTTTTCTTTCATTTCCACTTCGCTGGCAGCACCTACATACAGTACAGCAACACCACCGCTTAACTTAGCAAGGCGCTCCTGCAGCTTCTCGCGGTCATAATCGCTTGTAGTGCTTTCAATCTGTGTTTTTATCTGGCTTACACGGCCGGTGATCGTTTCCTTATCGCCCTTGCCACCAACTATTGTAGTATTATCTTTATCAATGGTAATGCTTTCAGCCTGGCCTAAAGAGGCTATAGTAGCGTTATCAAGCTTGTAACCCTGATCTTCGCTGATAACGGTACCGCCTGTTAACACCGCTATATCCTGCAGCATTTCTTTGCGGCGGTCGCCAAAGCCCGGAGCTTTCACAGCGGCTATTTTCAACGAACCGCGTAATTTGTTCACCACCAGTGTAGCCAGCGCTTCGCCATCTACATCTTCAGCAATAATCAGTAACGGACGGCCGCTTTGTACCACGCTTTCCAGTATAGGAAGTATGTCTTTTAAAGTGCTTACTTTCTTCTCATAGATAAGAATGTAAGGGTTCTGTAACTCAACCTGCATTTTCTCAGAGTTGGTTACAAAGTACGGGCTCAGGTAACCGCGGTCAAACTGCATACCTTCCACTACTTCAACTGTAGTTTCAGTGCCTTTAGCTTCTTCCACAGTTATCACACCTTCGTTGCCCACTTTGGCCATAGCCTGTGCAATAAGCGCACCTATAGTGCTGTCATTGTTAGCAGAGATAGATGCTACCTGCTCTATCATTTTATTGTCGTTGCCTACTTTCTGGCTCTGTGATCTCAGGTTTTCAACTACAGCAGTTACAGCTTTGTCAATACCGCGTTTCAGATCCATAGGGTTTGCACCGGCGGCCACATTCTTCAGGCCCTCACCTATAATAGACTGAGCGAGAACGGTAGCGGTAGTAGTACCATCACCTGCAAGGTCAGCGGTTTTGGAAGCTACTTCCTTCACCATCTGCGCACCCATGTTCTCAATTCCGTCTTCCAGTTCTATTTCTTTAGCTACTGTAACACCATCTTTAGTAACGGACGGTGCGCCGAATTTCTTTTCAATAACCACGTTACGGCCTTTAGGGCCCAGGGTTACCTTTACCGCATCAGCGAGAATATCCACACCGCGTTTCATCTTGTTGCGGGCGTCAATATTGAAAAACAATTGTTTTGCCATAATATTTTTTATTTATAATTTGGAATGAGCCAATTTAATGATTGATTAATTTTGAGAGGTGGCATCACCCCATTTTGCATTTACTTAAATAACCGCGAGGATATCGCTTTCCCTCATTATAAGGTACTCTTCACCTTCAAGTGAAATTTCAGTACCTGCGTATTTACCATAAAGTACAGTGTCGCCAGTCTTTACCGTCATTGGTTCATCTTTTTTACCAGGTCCTGCAGCGAGTACAGTACCACGAACTGGCTTTTCTTTAGCCGTATCAGGGATAATGATGCCACCGGCAGTTTTTTCTTGTGCAGGAGCCGATTTAACTATAACCCGATCATGCAGCGGTGTGATGTTTACGTTAGCCATTTTTTATAATTTTTGCTTGTTAAAAACGATGTTGTACGGTATAGTAAGCATGTTTTATGCCAAAAGCTTTAGTGTACTAATTCGCGACAATTTAGCAGTTGCGAGAGTGGCAACATTAACATAAAGTGAAATAATGCGCCAAAACTGCTATAATAAACCTCATGCGGGTGCATTTTTGGCAGGTGAAAATTTAAAAATATTTTTACCTGAGATTATTTTAGTTTCTGAAATATTTTGTATAGCTTTGCATCTTTATTAATCTTTTTATTTTAAAAACAATGCAAGAAGGTACAGTTAAATTTTTCAATGAAGCTAAAGGATTTGGTTTCATTACACCGTCAAATGGCGGTCCGGATGTTTTTGTTCACGTTTCAGGTCTTCATGACGAAATCCGTGAGAACAATAAAGTGTCTTACGAAGTACAAAATGGTAAAAAAGGCTTGAACGCAGTTAATGTAAGAGTTATCTAATTATCGGTTCATAGTTACTATTTTAAAAAAGCGCACTTCAGAGTGCGCTTTTTTTACGCCCGGTTTATATCTGCCTTTCTACGCGTTTCAATCACCCTCCAAGGAAACCGTGAAGTACAATAAAGGTCATGAAGTACAAAATGGTAAAATGGCATAAATACGGTTAATATGAGTTATCTAATTATCGGTACATGGTCAATGTTGTTGACTCAGGGCTTATGCGGTTACCACGATCAATTCATTATCAGGATATTGTTTTTTTATAGCTTTGCAAACGGCTGTTGCAGCCACACTTTTCCTATGCCGCCGTCAATCTGGAATATAATTTTCACCGGGTATTTCTGATTTAAGTTAATATTATTTACTCCTTCACTAACCTTTCCACATAAACTCCGTTCACCTTTACAAAATAAACACCATTCGCCAGATTATCAACCGGCACATTCACCATATTCCCATTGAACACATTTGCATACACCACTTGACCTAAAAAATTGATAAT
>JACMPD010000226.1 GCA_014377675.1 Taibaiella sp. | reverse complement strand
TTTTCAATAAAATAACCATTATCCCTTTTGTGATAATTATATATCCAGCCGTTAACTGCCCTACCAATTATCATCAATTCATTATTGTATTGCTTGCCCTTGCGTGGGAGAAACGCTGCAATATCCTTTTCATCAATGTTTCTGCTATGTTCGTTTAATTTTTCATACATTACTCTATACTCACTAATTATCTTATCCATACAATTTGCATATCCTCCAATGGAAATTTCCGACAATAAAAGTAGATGAACCTTTTTGAAAATTGCATTGGTGTAAAACATTTAAGTTATACTGATTAATTCCAACACCAATATTAGCCATTTTTTAGCCGAAGTTTTTTTATTAGGATTGAAACATAGCGGCTTTAATAGAAGTAATCTGATTTTCATCAATTGAATTAAAGAACCATTGCACTCGCAATGGTTCTTTTCATTTTCTTAATAATCAATTCAATTTCCTTTATTTCAATTCAGCAGTAAGACCGTATTTTTTGATTTTCGTGATGGTGTTGATGTTTATTTCGGTCACTTTTGAAATCTCTACTGCCTTATATCCATTTTTTAATAACTCTAAAGCCTTTCTGTTTTTCAGGGAAAATTTAGACCTCAGCAAGCTATATAAACCCACCTACACCGCTAAATTCTAAAAGCAAGCAAGCAGGCAAATTGAAATACACATATGTTATTACAATAATTTTAACAGCATTTCCGGGCCTGCCTTTCACTTCCAATAAGGTTTCAATTTGCGTAAACCTTTTGAACAGAGCAAACAGTACTGTAATTAATCGTTCCGGCTAGTCCCCCACATCAAACCACGAAATACCAAACCGCCCTTTCATAAAGTAGATATTTACAGAGTCGCCTTTTTCCAGCTGCTCATACAGGCTTTTATGTACGGTCACTTCCGCTGTATCTTTCTGCAATCCCCAGGGCGTCAGCTCAAAATAACGGCTGGTGTGCTTGCCCGTTGTTATTCTCTTATTTAAAATTTTCGTGGTATACACTTCCGGTTTCCCGTTGTCATAACTACAGTTGAGTACAACAACGGAGCCATAGCTGTAACCTGCTAACATAAAGCAGTAAACTATTGCCGCAGGCACCTCTTTGCCATTTTTAAGTGAAAATGCCCTGGTGCCCATCAGTACAACAGCAATCAGTAGCACAGTGACGGCAATGACAGGCAGCCATAAATTAGTGTAATCAAATATGTTGTAATCTACTGCGCCTCTTAGCAACACGCTTATTGTGGTACCCATCATAGCAATTGCTATGGACGGAAACGCACTTCCTTTTCTCGCATCTATTTTTATCAGCCCGTCAAAGTATTTCAATATGCCAAAACCTATTATTGGGAATACCATACATACTACAGTGGCTACATTGTAAGGGCGGGGGAAAAACAATACCCAGGCGGCGATTATTCCTCCGGCATAGTTTACAATTTTGGCCGCTTTTCCCGCCCTCTTCAGTTGCTCTTCCCGCTCTTCAGTGGTTCCTCCATACTGTTGATCGTTCAATATTTCGGTTCTTTCCTCCTGCATGTTTTGTAAATCAAGGTCAGGATAATTATCAGAAAGCCATTGTAATATTTCATTGGTTCCGCTTATGTAGGTGCTTACTTTTATCCGTTTTTTAGCGGGGTCCACCGGCTCAATCAATATATGCTTATCCGTACTCCTGAAACCCTTAATTTCATGGTGCATGAGTTCCCGGTTGTAAAAAACACTTACAGAATAAACCCGGTCACTGTCAATAACGAACTTGCCTTTTGCCGTATCCACTATGCCGAATATCATTAATACAATGAACGCTATAAGTAACGGAGCCAGCCATACATATACATTAAATGGTATTTCATCTTCCATACCGGGGATCAGCGGCATCAGCACTGCCCATGCACAACCGGCTATCAGCAGGGAGATAATGACATAAGTAAAAACAGCCAGGCTTTTAGATAATTTGTATTCTTTCATAAGGCTGTAAATATAATGGAATATTGTGCCTGTAATTGCCAATGACAATGGCGTAACCATGAAAAAACTTTTTGACAACGGGCAATAATTTTTCAAAGTTTTAGGCGGCAAACATTTATTTTCGCTTCTTACAACGCCTAATCAATACCCGCTGATGCAATATACCCGTGACCAGATCATTACACTTGCCCCTGATGAGGCATCAGCTAAGGCCGGGCTGCAGCTGGCCACCGGCAGCAAGTGGGTGGTGAAGGCCGGCAACAGCAAGGCCCTTTGGGGAGACTGCCAGGGCAGCGGCAAAACACCCTACAAAACCATTGTAGACCTCACTAATATCGCCTTTAAATGCTCTTGCCCCAGCAGGAAGTTTCCCTGCAAGCATGGGCTGGGGCTCATGTTGCTTTATGCGCAACACCCCGGTGCTTTCGCTGTGGAAACCGAACCGCCGCCCCATGTAACCGAATGGCTGGGCAAGCGGGAAGAAAAAGCCGAGAAGCCGCAGCAAAAAGAAGAAAAGCCTGTCGATGAGGCCGGTAAAACCAAGAGGGCCGAAGCCAGGACAAAAAAAGTAAATGCCGGTATTGAGGAGCTCAGAGGCTGGATAAAAGATGTGGTGCGTGCCGGTATTATGAATGTGCCACAGCAGGCATACCAGTTCAGCGAAACCATAACCGCCCGCATGGTTGATGCGCAGGCCGGAGGGCTTGCCAACCAGCTGCGGCAGATAAATAAAATAAACTTTTTTAAAGAAGGCTGGCAGCGCCAGCTGATCAAAAGACTTTCAGCCATATACCTGATCACCGAAGCCTATAAAAATGCGGACCGGCTGCCTGCAGATATGGTTACAACCCTGCAAACACTCATAGGCTGGACCCAGGCTAAAGAAGAGGTGCTGCAACGCACACCGGTAGCTGATACCTGGCTTATATTATCTGTAACTACCACGGAGGAAGGCAATATAACTACCGAGAAGATATGGCTCTATGGGTCATCCACAGCGCGTTTCGCGTTGGTGCTCAACTTCTATGCGGGCGGGCAGGGCCAGCAGCAGCTGTTAATGCCCGGTATGCACATAAAGGCTGATGTGGTGTACTTCCCCGGTGCTGCACAGTGGCGGGCTTTGATTAAGGAATACCAGCAGGTGGAAACGGCTATAGCCTTAACAGTCTTAGCTGAAGATATGGAAACTGTGTACACCCTTATTACGCAGCAGCTGGTGCAAAACCCGTTTACCGAGCAGATACCCTTTCTTTTAGGCAATGCGCGGCTGGTGGTCACCGGCAACGCCTGGTTTTTGGGCGATGAAAACGGCCTGGGTTGCGCTGTAGCCAATACTGACGATGAATGCTGGCGGATGCTGGCTTTTTCAAAAGGAATGTCATTTACGTGCTTCTGTATTTATGAAAATGAACAGATCGTAATTCATACGCTGTTGGCAGGCGATAAAATGTGTTTTGTAAGATGACTGGAAACGAGATAGTGAAAGCCGCCTTGCTGGGCACAGAAAAGTACATGCCCGCCACCTGGCCGGAGCTGGGCGAAACGGGCACGAAGATAATGGCGCTGCCAACCGGCAGCGAAGATCGTTTTTTAAAGCTGGCCATTACCGCGCTCCTTTATGAGGAAGCGGGCAGAAAACCGGTGGCGGTAGCGGGAACCATACCTATTTGCCCGCCTGAGGTGCGCCCCCTGGCCGGTGCTCAGCTGGCGCTTTTGCTTCGCACCGCGCTGGAGACAAATGACACCGAAGTATTCCAATACTTTGTATACCTGGTCACTAAAAAAAACCTGGTGCTGCCGGCTGAAATGGTGCCAATGCTGTTAAACAAAGCGCTGGCCAATAAGAGAACCGCTGAGCGCCTGGTGCAGTTATGCGGCGAAACAGGCAGGTGGCTTTGTGGTTTCAATGAAAGGTGGCGCACATTGCTGCTGCCGCAGGAGGGAGACAATGTATGGGAAACAGGTACCCCTGAAAGCCGTAAGGCATACCTGCTCGCCACCCGGAGGGCAGACCCGGCCTTGGCGGTTAGCCTGCTTGCCAGTACTATTGATAAAGAGAACGCCGCGAACCGGGTGGCACTGCTGGAGCAACTGCAGGTGAACCTGTCTCCCGCTGACGAACCCTTTTTGCTGGGCCTGGTAGCCGATAAAAGTCCGAAAGTGAAACAAACGGCCATCAGCCTGCTGCAACGAATACCAGGGTCTGCAATCAACACTATGTACCTCCAATACCTGCGGCAGACAGTGCAGATAAAAGAAGAAAGATACCTGCTGATAGCGAAGAAAAAAGTGCTGGTAATTAGTGAGGTAATAACAGCCGGTGAAGAGCTATATGATACTGGCATAGAAAAACTGAGCGCGGCGAAAGATATGCCGGACTACCTGTTCATTATAGGGCAGTTGATAAGCCTAACCGACCCGGCGGTGCTGGCAGGGGAGCTGGGAGTAAAGGAAGAAGAGCTGCTCACCATGCTGCTCCAACATAAAGAGGGCCAAAAACTGCTGCCTTACCTTGCCAACGCCGCAGCGCTCTATGCCAACAAAGTATGGGCGCGCATACTGCTCGCCCGCAATGACGGAATAGAGATAAAATTGCTTGAAGCACTGCCTGAAACGGAGCGAAGGCACTTTTACGGGCAGTTTGTGGCCGAGCAACTGCCGGAATTGCTGTCTTACCTGTTTGATGATGTGTACAGCGCAATGGACGTGCCGCTCGCAGAACAAATACTGACACAGCTGATAAAAAAATACTACAAGGCACAGGTATATAACCGGCTGGCGCTGCACTTACCCTTTGAGGTAATGCCCCGGCTTAACGCCTATATTGACAACCTGAGGGATGACTACAACGGTAGGTATGTAAAAGGGAATATAGCGGGGATGATACGCATAATGGAAGTAAAGCGACAATACTATTAAAAAAACAGGAAGATATATGCAGCAAGATACATTAAGGCAATCAGCGGAGCAGCAGTTCGCGCAGGAAATTGAGGAGCTGAAAAAAGAAGATAACAATACCCGCCCGCCCAACTGGCTGCTGTCGCCCCAGGCGGTGGTGCGCTATCTTATGGGCGGTACCCTCAGCAACGGCTTTGAGGTAACGGCAAAGTACATTGGCAACAGGCGCCTGATGGAAATAGCTGTGGCCACCCTTACCACAGACAGGGCACTGTTGCTTTATGGGTTGCCGGGTACGGCCAAGTCATGGGTATCGGAGCACATAAGCGCGGCGGTATCAGGTGATTCGGCACTGCTGATACAAGGCACTGCGGGTACCAGCGAAGAGTCTATACGCTATGGGTGGAACTATGCGCAGCTGCTCTCGGTAGGGCCTACGCCCGCCGCTATAGTGGAAACACCGGTCATCCGGGCCATGAAAGAAGGAAAAATAGTGCGGATAGAAGAACTGACGCGTATTGGAGCTGATGTGCAGGATACGCTCATCACCATCCTGTCTGAAAAAATGTTACCCATACCCGAACTCAACACACAGGTGCAGGCCGTTCGCGGGTTTAATGTAATAGCCACAGCCAACAACCGCGATAAGGGCGTCAATGACCTGTCAAGCGCGCTGAAACGCAGGTTTAATACCGTAATATTGCCGGTGCCGGCCACTATGGAAGAGGAAGTGGAGATAGTGCAGCAGCGGGTAGCCAGCTTTAGTAAAGGCATAGACCTACCCATAGAAAAACCCATACTGGAAGAAATAAACCGGGTAGTGACCATTTTCAGGGAGTTAAGGAGCGGGGTTTCGGCTGACGGGAAAACGAAGCTCAAATCACCTTCAGGCACGCTCAGCACGGCTGAGGCCATATCAGTAATGAACAGTGGTTTATCACTGGCTTATCATTTTGGCGATGCCTCCCTTAAAGCTGATGACATAGCCAGCGGACTAATAGGGGCGGTGATAAAGGACCCTGTGCAGGATAAAATTGTCTTCCAGGAGTATATGGAAACGGTACTGAAAAACCGCGACGGCTGGAAGGATATTTACAGGGCCTGCCGGGACATTGTTTAGCCCGCATCAATACATTAACGCTGACCCTTTAAATTTTTTAAAAACATGTCACTTCATTTGTTAGGCATCCGCCACCATGGCCCGGGCTCATCAAGGAATATACTGGAAAGCCTGGCCGCCATAGAACCGGATATCATATTGATAGAAGGCCCGCCGGAAGGCGAAAGCATGTTGCAATGGGTGGCACATGAGCAAATGAAGCCACCGGTAGCCTTGCTGGCCTATGTGCCTGACAACCCCCGCAGGGCGGTGTTTTACCCTTTCACCACCTTTAGCCCTGAATGGAACGCCATAAAGTATGCACTGGCTAATAAAATACCGGTAAGGTTTATAGATATGCCGCTGGTGCACAGCCTGGCCACAGGTGGCGCGGAGGAACCCATGCCTGAAACTGAAACTGCTGAAACGGAGGATGAGCCAATAGACCCTGACCCGGCAAAGGCAGAACAAACCTTTGAGCAGCTAAAACGTAACCCCATGAGTTACCTGGCGGCTTTAGCGGGCTTCGAAGACGCTGAAGAGTGGTGGGAACAGAGCTTTGAACTGGCCCACAAGCCCGGGCAGGTGTTTGAGGCGGTAGAGGCTGCCGTAACGGCGCTCAGGGAAGAGCTTCCCCTGAAAGAAGACAGGGAAGAAGAGATACGTGAAGCATTTATGCGCAAAGCCATACGCACGGCGGAGCGGGAAATGTATACCCGCATAGCTGTTGTTTGCGGCGCGTGGCATGTACCCGCACTGCACCGGAAAGCCAAACAAAAAGACGATGATGCTTTGCTGAAAAACCTGCCGAAAGTAAAAGTAGACACCACCTGGATACC
This sequence comes from Taibaiella sp., assembly GCA_014377675.1. Taxonomy (GTDB): domain Bacteria; phylum Bacteroidota; class Bacteroidia; order Chitinophagales; family Chitinophagaceae; genus Flavipsychrobacter. The sequence goes on along the minus strand of JACMPD010000226.1, from coordinate 1,427 downwards.
ATGGACCAATGACCGTCTGTCTTATGAAAGCGGCTATGGCGCGGGGGTGCAGTCACCCGGCTGGTACGCGCATAGCTGGCAACACGCTGACGACAATGGCGCACTGTGGCTCGCACATACCGCCCGTATATTCCGCGCCAACAAAGTAGATATTTCATCAGCCCATATTATAGAGGCCGTTCGCCTGGCCAATGCGCTGGCCGGCCTGCGCTCGCTTGCCCGCCCCGGCCTTAAAGAGTTTAGCGAGGCAACGCTTGCGGTGATGTGCATGGGCGATGAAATACTCATGCGCCTGATAAACAAAGAACTGATAGTAGGCCGTGAGCTGGGTGAGATACCGGAGGGCACGCCACAGGCACCTGTGCAGCGTGACCTGGAGCAGCAGGTGAAAAAACTGCGAATGAAAATAAGCAATGAAGAAAAGCTGATGAAGCTGGACCTGCGCGAAGAAAGCGACCTGCAGAAAAGCATATTGCTGCACCGCCTGCAGGCAATTGATGTGGCCTGGGGCAACCCACGGGTCACCAGCGGCAAGGGAACCTTTAAAGAGGAGTGGGCCATTTGCTGGTTTCCTGAACTGACGATAGACCTGCTTGAAAAGGCACCATGGGGCAATACCGTGGAAGCCGCCGCCACAAGATACCTCGCGGACCGAGCCGCAAAGTGCACCCGCCTTGATGAGATAACGCTTCTGGTGCAAAAAGCCCTGCCCGCTGACCTGCAAAACGCCGTGCGCAATATTATGCGGCGCATGGATGAACTGGCCGCAGGCACCTCTGATACCCTGGTGCTGATGGACGCTTTCGCGCCCCTGGTGCAGGTAAGCCGCTATGGCAACGTGCGAAAGACCGACCTGGCCACAGTAGGGCTGATAATGACTGCTATCTTTTACCGCATAACCGCCGGGCTGCCACCGGGCTGCACAAATATTGATGACGACCAGGCCGCAACAATGGCAGAAAAAATAAAGCAGGTAACACAGTCCGTTTTACTACTTGAAGACCCGGCCCTGAAAGGCGCCTGGTTAGAAACCATGAAAAAAATAACCGGGCTACAGCAGACCGCGCCCATGGTGCACGGTTGCTGTTGCAAAATATTGTATGACGCCGGTGTATTGGGAAACAGCGAGATGGAAGCGGAGTTTTCAAAAGCACTCTCCGTAAACAACAGCCCCGGCGCTTCAGCCAACTGGCTGGAGGGGTTTTTGAAAGATGCGGCAACGGTACTGATACTTGACGATGATATATGGGGTATTGTGAACGGCTGGCTGCTGGCCCTTGATGAAGCGGTTTTTATGCAGGTGGTGCCGCTGCTGCGCCGCACATTCGCAGTGTACACTAATACGGAGAAGCGCAAAATAGCACCACGCGCCGCCCGCGGAGGAGGGGAGCAAAAGGCAACGCAGGCGCAGTATGATATTGATACTG
>JACMPD010000225.1 GCA_014377675.1 Taibaiella sp. | reverse complement strand
TGCCGGGTAAATTACAAAATATCCATTGGGTATTGAATGGATAACTTCTCCAGAGTTGGTAAAAGCAGTACCTGAAACTGGTACGGACCTCTTGTCGGGATCAAAATATGCCTTTCTATAATAAAATTCTTACATTGCGATGAAGTTTGCCATTTTAAAGTATGACTCAAGAGCGAAGCTGTGGCTCGTGTTTTTAATATTGATTTTTTTTATGGCCAGCCTTAAATTTATAAAGCAATGCGTAGCACCCCCGGAGATATTGACACAACCATGTTCATCGAAGAAGTTAAAAAAAGAACAAATATTCCTACAGAAGAAATTGAACTTTTCCTTCACCTATGGGATGTTCGGGAGTATAAACGCAATGACATTGTTCTTAAAGCAGGTATGATCCCAGGCTTCTCCATCTTTGTACTGAAAGGCTGCTTGCGGCAATTTGTGGTGAACAATGATGGTATAGAGTCAGTTATTTATTTTGCAGAGGAACGGCATTTTACGGGCGACCTGCCCGCACTAAGAAATAAAGTGCCGAGCGACTTTAACTTCAAGGCCACTGAGGCCTGCAGATTGCTGGTGCTGAGCAGAAATAATTGGGAACAATCTGTTAGCCTTTTCCCGTGGTGGATAGAAGCCCACCTGAAAGGATACCAGAAATGGGCCACAGCGATGCAACTGCAGATGGCTGCTATGCAGTTAAAGTCAGGCGAAGAACGATACCTTGACCTGCTAAAACGGCGGCCAGGCCTGTTTCAGCGGGTGCCGCAGCATCTTATTGCTTCTTATCTTGGCCTAACACCCGAAACCTTGAGCCGGATACGAAAAAAACTTGCTTCCACCCCAAAATCTTAACAAAAGTCAATGGCGGGCGGTGCGGCCGCAAATAACTTTGTGTCATAATCTAAAAACAAAAATTATGACTTCAAAAAAAGTATTGCTTGTGGGAATTGACCCTTACATCATTGATTTTAGTTCTCCCGAGTTTGCTGCCTTCCCGGGCCTTACAGCGCAGAAAGTGGATGCCAGTGTAAAAGAAGCTGTAAAACACCTTAATGATAAAGGTTATGAAACGGATCTTTGTTGGACAGACTTCGGATTGACCGCTACAAACGTGTTGGAAAAAAAGCTGCAGCAGACCCAATTCGACAATGTGCTGATAGGCGCCGGCATTCGTGTGCCGGAGCATAACTTCCTGTTATTTGAGCGGCTTCTAAATGTCATTCACAAGTATGCCCCAAAGGCAAGTATATGTTTTAATACCCACCCTGGGGACACTATTGCTGCGGTGGAGCGACAAAGTCGGAATTAAGAACAACTTTTAAGTTAAAGCACACAGTAATTACCGATTTGCATTAGTGAGGCCGATGCACGCGCCTTGCAAATCATTCCCAACAATAGTCATTTAAAATAGTACCATAAGATGGTGGGCACAGACGTAAAACATTTTTTTGCAAAATTAAAAACATGTTCTGAATCCGAAATCAATACGTATTTCATCCCAATCCTTGAATTATTCCCATTGCTGCCAGGGAAGGAAAAAAATATTTTTGCCGCAGAGTTTTACCAATGGGCCAGAGAAAATGCAATCCGGCAACCTCTGAAAATTGCTGTCGCAGTTTATATGGCTGGACTTGCTGACTTCTTTACGGAAAAATATGATCATGCTTTGATCTTATTTAACGAGGCTCAAAAACTATTTGAAGATCGGGGAAATAATGATGAGGCAATGTTATGTGTTTCTATGTGTGCAGCTATTTACCGTACGTTTGGCGATGTTGACCTTGCGCTTAATGGCTTTTGGGAATCTTACGAACAGCTGACCAAAACCGGGCTGTTTGCGCACAACATCATGGCTTGCTCTTTCCAGTTGGCCAGCATTTATGCCGAAGGTATGCACTACGATGAGGCATTACCTCTTTTTGAAAAAACACTTACATCAGCGAAAAAGCTGGGCAACCAGATATTTGTCGTGAATTCGCTACAGGGTTTAGGTAAGTTGTACCTCATGCTCGGAAAATATAATGAAGCAAAAGAGCAAATTGAAAATGGATTGGCGGAAGCTGAGCATATTGCTTCGCCAATGTTCATTGCAAATCTATTGACCGAGCTGGCAAACTATTATTTCGAAACGGGCGATTATGACAATTCGGCTAACTTTCATACGAAGGCGTTATTTCTCCGGCAACAACACAACGCTGTCGGCGGATCTATAACTAACCTCATACAGTTAGCTGCCATCTATGCAAAACAAAATAAAGAAGAAGATGTTGAAGCGGCCTTGCTTAAAGGGCTGGAACTTGCCAAACAAATAAATACGAAGCCAAAGATATATAAACTGCATAGGTTATTGGCCGATTTTTACGAGCGCCAAAATGAGCTTAAGAAAAGTTTATATCACTTCAGGCTTTTCTACGAGATCAGGGAACAGGTAAACGTGGAAGATACAGGCAAAAGAATAAAGCATCTTAAGATGGTTTTTGAAGCTGAACAAACGAAAAAAGAAAATGCAATCATAAAACAGCAAAAAACAGAAATAGAAAAGAAAAATGCAGACCTGCAGGAAACAATAGATGAGCTTACCCGGACCAGGGTTGGTAAAAAAGCAAAAATACTTACGCTGGCGATTACTATTGTCCTTTTTACGGTTGAAGAGATAATAATACATTCAGTTTTGCACCTGCTGCCTGAAGAGAATCTCTATCTATCTTTTATAGTAAAAATGATAATCATTTTTATGCTGAAACCAATTGATAGCTCTATTGAGCATCATTTGCTGACGAAAATAATTAAAAAACAGAAAGTAGTAGTGGTCGGCTAAGATACACTATTATTCAAATGCCTTTCTTTTTAAGTCCAGGGAAGATTGAACTGCCAGCTACTTAGTTAAGAGGATTCTTAACGAATATATTTGCCTGAAAAAGTCCATTAGCCGGTTCGATAATTCGTCGGTGGAGTCCACAAAAATAAGACCCTTGCTCAGCAAGGGTTTTTGTTGTTAATGAAGCGGGAAGGAAAAGTACGTTTAAATGGAAGAGATTGGGAACTAAGTTAGACGCTTTTAGACGTGAGATCTAAACTTTCGTTGCTATAAATCAATTATTTAGAATACTTAGCCTTGTTCATTTAGCTTATTTGAGACGAGATAAGATGTAGTTTAGACTGCGCCAGTGGAAAGCATTCTCTATTATTCTGTTACTATTTTGACTCTTAAATGCAAGAACTAGTGTTGTGCTAATTTTGACAATAAATATCATCGGAACCGCTCCAAATACTCCATGAAAAAATCCGACATATCCCCGCCCTTTTCTACCACCATTACAAAACTCTTGCTGAGCAAGTATATTATTATTTAAGTCAGCGGGAAAGTTGAATCACAGTATGCAAAGCGGCACACGGGTAAAATATATGTAATTATTTTTATTCACATTTTATATTTAAAAATTTCATTTTCACATTAAATATTTTTTTAAAAATTTTTGAAAAATTGGTAATTCAGTAAGCTACATAAAACTGGATTTACAGTATTGGTTACCTATATTTGTCCAATGAATTTCTGCGCAATTAATATAACTCTTACTTTAGAGCATTGAATGTTAATTAAAGTATTCAGATAGTTAATGATGGCCAATAAGCGTTTTGTTTTCGGATTTTCAATAGCCATCCTGCTTGTGCTTATAGTTGGGGGCTTTTCTTTGTATACGCTCAAAAGGCAGGCGGACCAGCATGTATGGGTGGAACACACTTATAAAGTGCTGGAACAGGCCATTTATGTGGAGAAGTTGATGGTTGATATGGAAACGGGCAGGCGCGGTTTTCGCTGTACCGGCGATAAAACTTTCCTGGAGCCGTATTATAAGTCCCAACCCAAACTGGAGGGGGCTGTGGCTGATCTTAGGGGTATGGTAATTGATAATCCGCAACAAGTACAAAATATAGATAATCTGCACATAGACGTAGCCGAAGTTGACGCACTTTGGAAAAGCATTAACATAGACGTTGTATACCGCGATAATGATGCGCGGCGCACCGTTACTCTTGCCGAAAAAAGGTCGATGGACAAAGTGAGAAAGGATGTGGAAACGATAAGAGCTGGTGAAAAAGAATTGCTTACCGGACGCGACCGTGAAAGCCAGAAAGGCATAATTCTTGCCATCAGGACACTGATAATAGGTACAACACTTATCCTTGTTATCGTATTCACGATGATAAGTGCAATCATATCTGAGAACAAAAACCGCACAAAGGCGGAGCTGGCCCTGCAAGAGAAGCTGGACGAACTGAAAAAGGTGAATGCAATTACCGAAGAGACCAACTGGATACTTACCGGTATGCGCAGTATAAATGGCAGCCTTATAGGTAATGACTCGCTGAAAGAATTGGTTCGTGTGAGCCTGCAAACCATAATAGACTATATGGAAGCACCGGCAGCTGCATTTTATTTTTTTAATAAGCAAAAGCAAATACTGGAATTGCAGGGTGCCATCGGGCTACCCGGTAACGCAACACAACAATTTAAATTAAACGAGGGCATCATTGGTGTTGCCGCTACGAAGAAAGAAGTATCGGTTTATAGGGACATCCCGGCTGATTACTGGAAGATCAGTTCTGCTTCGGGAGCTATGGCACCTGGCAGCCTGATATGCGTGCCATTATGGAAGACAGATCAACTACAGGGCATTATAGAGATCGCAATACTATCGGGGGAAAGCAAACGCTATGTAGCGTTGCTCAATTCAATAACTGATAATATGGCTGTTGGTGTGGCCGGCGCTTTTGCCAGTGACCGCACAAATACTTTGTTGGCTAAAGTACAAGAGCAGAAAGAAGAGCTGGAAAGCCAGCAAGAAGAACTGCGGCAGACAAATGAAGAACTTACTCACCAAGCTGAAGTGCTCAGAGCCTCGGAAGAAGAAATGAGGACACAGGAAGAGGAACTGAGGCAGACCAACGAAGAGCTCGAAGTGCGGACTCAAGCGGTAGAACTGGCGAGAAAATCGTTGCAGGAAAAGGCAAAAGAACTGGAGATAAGCAGTAAATATAAATCAGAGTTTCTGGCAAATATGTCGCATGAGTTGCGCACGCCGCTCAATAGTGTGCTCATTCTCGCTAACCTGCTTAAGGAAAACAAGACAAACAACCTTAGCACCAAGCAAACCGAATATGCCGGCATCATACATAAGTCAGGCACAGATTTGCTGAACCTAATTAATGATATCCTGGATCTTTCTAAGATAGAGGCTGGTAAAATTGATATGGCTATTGAGCCGATGAAGATCGCAGACATTGCATACGATATGGAGCAGCTGTTTACTGTACTTGCCGCTGAAAAGAAGATAGCGTTTGCGATAGAGCAGCCATACGGTAATACAGCCATACTAAATACAGACAGGCAGCGCATAGAACAGGTAGTGAAAAACCTGCTTTCCAATGCGTTCAAGTTTACACGTGAGCATGGCAAAGTAACCCTAAGCTTTGAGGTGCAGGGAGATGACCTTTCAATAGCTGTGACAGATACAGGCATAGGCATACCAGCAGATAAGCGGCAACTGATATTTGAAGCTTTCCAGCAGGCAGATGGCTCTACCAGCAGGCGCTTCGGAGGTACAGGCCTTGGCCTTTCTATCAGCAAAGAACTGGTCTCCCGTTTGGGTGGCGAAATGAATGTTTCCAGTGTAGTTGGCGAAGGCAGTGTGTTCTCGGTATTGCTGCCTGTTAATGCCACCAACTTGCAAAAAGGTTTAGTGGTTCCGGCTTCGGCAGGCACAAAAAATCAGTTGCCTGATTTGAGCCTCGTAAAAGAACAGACTAAAATAAGTGATGATAAGGCGGATATCCGCGCGGGCGAGCAATTCATCCTTATTATTGAAGACGATATCGTATTCGCCGGGCTTGTGCGGGACTTCGCGCATAGTAAAGGCTACAAAACTATCCTTGCCCTGAGTGGAGACGAGGGGCTTTATTATGCCCGCAAATACAAACCGTCAGCCATTATACTCGATCTTGGCCTTCCCGTTGTAAGTGGCCGAAGTTTGATAAAGTTGTTAAAAACTGATGCATCTCTCAAACACATTCCAGTGCATGTAATTACAGCGGAAGACCGTCCTGACGGAGGTTTTGCAGATGTGGAAACATTTGTAACAAAACCTTTACTCCGTAACGAGCTTGACGAAACTTTCGCTAAAATTGGAAATTATATACACCAGAACTACAAGAATATTCTTATTCTTTTACCTAATAGCCCTGACCTCCGCAAAATGTTTGATACGGTAGCAGCGGAAATGAAACCAGGAGTGGTTTATGATATGGTAGACAGTACCGAGCAGGCGATGTTGGTGTTGAAGGCGCGAGAAATAGATTGCATAATACTTGATATTAGTCACGATATTACAGTAGGCATAGCAACGCTTAAAGCGCTTAAATCGGCTGCAAAGGAAGGTGCCTATATGATTACCTGCCTGGATGCAGAGATAACGCCGGCAGACGAAAAGCAGCTGAAAACATATTCCGACAGCATTATACGCCGATCGCCACAGGCAACGAGCCGCTTGCTCGATGAGGTAGCGCTTTTCCTGTATAAGATCCAGGGTTCTATTTCTAAGCCTGATGTGCCTGCCAGGTACGAACAGGAAATGGATAAAAGCCTGGAGGGCCGCAAAGCGTTGTTGGCCGATGACGACATGAGAAATGTATTTGCCCTCACAGCATTGCTTGAAGAACAGGGCATTGAAGTAATAACTGCCGAAAATGGGAAAGTGGTACTGGAAATGCTGAAAGAGCATTCCGGAATTGATATTGTGTTAATGGATATAATGATGCCTGAAATGGACGGCTACGAAGCAATGAGACAAATAAGAGCAAATAAAAAAATTGCTAAACTTCCTATTATTGCCCTTACTGCCAAAGCAATGGTTGGTGACAGAGAGAAGTGTATAGAAGCCGGAGCATCTGATTATATAACAAAACCTATAGATAGTAACAAGCTGTTTTCTCTTATGAGGGTATGGCTGTCAGCCTGATAGATAATGGACCAAGAGATAACGACTGAACAACTGAAAGAAGTATTATTGCTGGTAAAAGCCCGGTATGGCTATGATTTTAGCCAGTATTCCGAGGCTTCCATTAAACGCAGGCTGGAGCGGTTCAAAAAGATAGCTCGCGTTTCGTTACCTGACCTTAAGTATCATCTCGTCAACGATAGTTCTTTCTTCTTTTGGCTGCTGGAGTCCGTTACGGTTAATGTTACAGAAATGTTTCGTGATCCGCCATTCTATAAGGCGCTCGTAAATGCAGTGATACCATTGCTTCAAACCTATCCACGTATAAAAATCTGGCATGCAGGTTGTTCCACTGGAGAAGAGGCCTATTCCATGGCGATTTTGCTGCATGAAGCTGGCCTGCTGGAACGTACGCGCATATATGCTACCGATATCAATATGGCAAACATAGAAAAGGCGGCATCGGGTATAATTACACTAGAAAGAACGAAGGAATATACTGCTAACTATCATAAGGCGGGGGGCAACGCGGATTTCTCCGATTATTATTCTGCGCTTTATGACAACGTTGTTATAAGTAAGGAACTTAAAAAAAATATCCTGTTTTCACAGCATAACCTTGTAGTTGACGAGGTTTTTAACGAGTTTCAGCTGATATGTTGCCGGAACGTAATGATCTATTTTAATCACGCGCTGCAGGCGCATGTCATAGACTTGTTCTATCGCAGCCTTTCACCACTTGGTTTTCTTGCCCTGGGCACAAAGGAATCATTGCTATTCTCTGACAAAACTGCTAAATTTGAAGTGATTGACAACACTAATAAAATCTTCAGACTAAAAGCTAATGGCTGATAACAGAGCAGAGGTAATTGTGATAGGCGGATCATCCGGGAGCATTCCAGTAGCGATGGAAATTATTAATGCCCTGCCTCTTTCATACCTTATACCTATAGTTATTGTGATACACCGCCTTCGCAATGTTGCCAGCGAACTGGCGCAGGTTATGTCTGCAACTCATCAAATACATGAGCCGGAAGACAAGGAGCCTTTGCAAAAAGGCCATATTTACCTCGCCCCACAGAATTATCACCTTCTAATTGAAAGTGACAAGACGTTTAGCATGGATTATTCTGAACCTGTGAACCATAGCCGGCCTTCTATTGACGTAACGCTAATGTGCGCGGCCACTGTTTATAAGGAAAATGCTGTGGGTATATTGCTCAGCGGGGCGAATAAAGATGGCGCCGACGGTATGGATGCTATTATAAGAAAAGGCGGGCGGGCTATTGTACAAGACCCGTCTTGTTGTCAGTCTCCGGTTATGCCACAAGAAGCTTTAAAAAAAAACAGCCATATTGAAATACAAAATGTGGTTTCGCTCGTAAATACTCTTCTACTTTATTCAAATAAATAATTACCACTTACACTACATGGCTGCTCAACAAAGAGAATTTAAGATCCTGCTTGTCGACGACAGGGAAGAAAACCTGATTTCCCTTGAAAACATATTGGAAACTGACAACAGGGTTTTCCTGAAAGCAATGTCAGGCAACGATGCATTAAAAATGGCTTTGAAAAATGATGATATTGGCCTTATAATGCTCGATGTGCAAATGCCTGAAATGGATGGTTTTGAGGTTGCCAAATTGCTCAAATCGAATCCGCGAACACGTGATATTTCCATTATATTTGTTACCGCCATCAACAAGGAAGAGCAATATGTAATGAAGGGATTTGAACGTGGTGCAGTTGACTACCTGCATAAACCGCTTGACGTTAACGTGACCAGGGCTAAAGTGAATGTATTCATGCAGCTTTACTTTTACCAGTCTGACCTGAGACGGACAATAGAGCAAAAAAACAAAATAAACAAACAACTGGAGCGTTTCATGTACGTAGTAGCACATGACCTTAAGTCGCCAATCAGCGGTATGGCAGGCCTGCTTTCTATAATGAAGGAAGATGAAAGAATTACCGGTAGTGAAGAGCTGGCCGATTACTTGAAACTGATGATTGATGCCTCCATGCACCTTGCAGGAATGATAGACTCAATTTTGGAATACAGTGTGCAAAGCGACGTGGAGCAGTCAGTAGAACAAGTTGATAGCCACGAGTTGGTGCAGCAAATCGCCCACCTCCTCTTTCCACCCACCAATATAAAGGTAGCTATTGACGGACAGTTGCCAACCTTTCCTACGAAGAAATTTAAGTTGCAGCAGGTATTTCAGAACCTGATGAGCAATGCAATAAAGTATATTGATAAGCCTGAGGGCCATATCAACATTGGAGTTATGGATAATGGCGAATTTTACAAATTTTATGTAAGAGATAATGGCCCCGGCATAGCCGAAAACGATACACAACGAATATTCAAACTATTTGAGACAACTAAAAACAGTTCCAGTCGTGATACCAGTACCGGCATAGGGCTGAATATAATGAAAATGCTGGTTGAAGAGCAAGGAGGCAAAATCACAGTCGAATCGGTGCTTGGGCAAGGTAGTTCATTTTATTTTCAATGGTCAAAAACATAGTCGCAGTTTAGTTAAAAAGAGCGTCAGTTTATTTAACTTTAAAATATATTAAAAATTTACACCGTAATGGCATAAGCCTCTATAAAACGTTTAGTGGCTTGGGTCTCAATTCTATCCGGCTGATTTAGGCGGAGAACCGACATTTACACGATGTAAAAAATTTTCTCAGGCTTCAAATTGGTCTGAAAATTCCATTAACAAGTTGATCAGGACTTTCCGATTTAGTAAAACCGCTTGACTGCAATCACAAAAAAAATCGACATATTCCTGCCATTCGCTACACCCTTCAAATCACCGCTATAGTGATTTTTTACGTTTGCGAAAAACCCGTTGGGCAAAGGTCGTTGGCATGAGCGGTATGAAAGTGCGCTTTTGTTTATAGCAATGCTCCAGGCTTAGGTGGTACTTTTCCTTTTCTGGTAATGTTTAACCACTCCATCACTACAATATTTCTCCTTTTACCTTTTTTGAAATATCCCATCTTGAATTTAAAATATGTTGTAGATTTACATAAACCCATGAAAATGAGGATATCCCTATTGCTTATTTTTTTAATTGCTCTTTGCCCGTCATTTGCCCAAAACTACAAAGTGAAAGGTGGGTTGTCGTCAGTTGATACCGCAGAGCTGACAATACTGAATATATACCCGGACTCGTTTCCCAATGTATCTGTGGTGTTCAGAGCAGAGCGCCGGACCGGGGAGCCCGTTTGGGGCCTTACTAAGGAGAAGATGAAAGTGAAAGAGAACGGAACGATCTGCACGGTGGTTAGTGTAGCGCCCATCTCTGAACATAAGCCAATAAGCCTGGGTATTGTAATAGACCATTCCGGCTCCATGAGTGCTGAAGGCATGCAATACTTTTTGGGTGTGACTAATGGCGTTGACGCACCCATTAACAATGCTAAAAAAGCTGTAAAAAAGTTTGTTGCAGGCTTCAATAGTACTAAAGACAAAGTATGCATTGTCGGCTTCTCCGATACGGTGGACAAGCCGCTCCCCCTATCGCAGGATGTCAGTCTTATCAATGCGGTGGTGGACTCTATGCATGCCGAAAATTCGACAGCGCTATACGATGCTATGATGGAGGGCATTGCCCAGATAACCGGGGAAGGTAGTTTGCGCGTGCTGATCGTGCTTACAGACGGTATGGACAACTCCTCGCGCTCCCTTCCGGATGATGTTATTCAACGAGCCCGAAAAGAGGACATACCTATATATATAATAGGACTGGGGATTGTAAACAGCGACACATTGCAGTACATAGCAAATAACACGCGCGGCCAGTACTTCTACACCCGATCATCATCATCACTAAGTGACATTTATGCCCTGATAAGCAAGCGTTTACAGGCCTATTACGACCTGGTTTACACCTCCGGTAATATCTCGATGGCTGACCCTACCCGTGTTGTAGAGTTATCATTTGATGTTGACAGCCTATATATATCCGCCAAACCAGATACCATGCAATTGCCCGCTGAAGTAATAGCCCATATGCAGCAAAAGGAAAAACAAAAGGAGTACATGCTATATGGCGGCGGTGCAGTGGCCGCGCTTGCCGGCCTGGGTGTACTGCTGTTTTTCTTCGTAAGACGTAAAAAAGAGAAGCCCGTTATCTTGAAGCTCTACCCCAACCCGTCAACAGGGCTGGTTAATGTGGAGTATGAGCCTGCCGAAGGCAGCTTATTAGTATGTGACATCAGCGGCTACCTGGCTTTGGAACAACCTGTAAGTGGAGAAAAGACCCAGGTTGACTTGTCGCATTTAGCAGACGGTGAGTATATAACATGGCTA
>JACMPD010000224.1 GCA_014377675.1 Taibaiella sp. | reverse complement strand
CATCAGCTTTACCGCTTCAGCGCTCCCCCGTCCGCTGGCACAATAAAAAACAACAGCCTTTCGGCTCCCATTATTGCTAAATTTGCCGGCCAACTCATTTAGTGGCACGTTCACGCCCCCAATGTTGTATTCATTATGTTCTTCCGCCGTACGCACATCAATTAATTCATATTCTTTATTCCTATTATGTAGTTCTTCGAGTGTAACTGTGGGAGTTGCTACCATTTGGGTGAGTGTTGCTACTGGCCTGTTGTGCTGTGGTGTTATTTCTACTGTTATACTACGCATAGTCAATGCGTTAAAAACCAAAAGCTTATCGGTGAGTATATCGCCAGCTTTCGTCAGGTACTTTATAGTCTCATTAGCCATCATGCACCCTATAATTCCGGCTATTGATGGTATTACACCGCCCTGTACACAATTCGGTACCTTGCTGGCATCCACATCTGGGTAAATATCCCTATAGTTCGCACTCTTGGTACTGTCCGCGCGGAGTACATTCAAAACTGCCACCTGGCCCTCATATTGGTAAATAGCACCAGATACAAGCGGCTTGCCGAGTATGACACATGCATCGTTCAACAAATACTTTGTTTCAAAGTTATCAGTACAATCGAGCACAATATCATAACCACCCAGCACTTCCATGGCATTTTCTGCCGTTATCATCAAATCAAAAACCACAGTTTCGATATCCGGGTTTTGTGACTGAATTTGCCGGCAGGCCACTACTGCTTTTTTACTGCCAATGTCCTCTGGAGTGTAGAGTGGTTGACGGTGCAGATTGCTGTTTGACACTGTGTCATTATCCGCTATTGCTATTGTGCCTACCCCAGTGGCCGCAAGATACTGCGCCGCAGGGCAACCAAGGCCTCCCGCACCAACGATAAGTACCTTTGCCTGCGCTATCAATTCCTGCCCCTGCAAGCCAAAGCCAGGCAGCGCCATCTGGCAACTATATTTGCTGTAGTACGGCATCGGCTTGTTTATTTTTGCTTGCTAATATTTGCCTTACGGCTGCCGCGTCTTCAGGGGTATTGGCGTTCATCAATGCGGTGGCGTCGGGGGGCGTCAACATATGCGTTGCGCTGTTTATGAGTACTTTTCTCGGGCATTTGCCACCTTCGCTCATTTTATCTCGTAACAAAGCATAGCTTGCTGGTTCCCAAATTGTTATCAAAGGCTCAGGCAAGCCATCATGCGGACTCTTGAAGGTTGTTGCTACACAGCTCATGTTCCTGTTGCTGATAAGATACCGCAATGTTTTCTGGTCAAGCAGCGGCAAATCAGCTGCCACCACTAGCCACGCAACATCAGGATACCTGTTGAAAGCCGACAAAATACCCCCCATCGGCCCAAAACCTGCCGGGTTATCCACTATTATTTCGTAGCAGTTGTCTAATGCACTTTCTCCTTGTTCCTGTTGTGATATAAAAATTTTGGCGCATACTTGCCGGAGTAGTCCCGCCATATAATATTTCTGTGGCATGCCATACCATTCCATCATGGTTTTATCAACCCCCATCCTTACGCTTTTCCCTCCTGCCAGCACCAGCCCGTAAAGCGGGCTGTTATTTTCGGCTATAGTCACTTTTACCTCCTGTTTTACTCATCAGTTTAGTTTCCTGTATCACAATATCATGGCTCATCGCCTTGCACATATCATATATGGTAAGTGCCGCTATGCTTGCACCTGTCAGCGCTTCCATTTCTATTCCTGTTTTTGCCGTAATGGTCGCAGTGCATTCCACAACCAAATGGTTTGGGCCTGCTGTGTCTATAGTAATATTACAGTGGTCGAGGCCCAGGGGGTGGCAGAGTGGTATCAAATCTCCGGTTTTCTTCGCCGCCATTATTCCCGCTATAGTCGCCGTTTGAAACACAGCTCCCTTGGCCGAGTGTATCTCCCCATTTTTTATTTCAGCCATTATTAATGCGGGCAAGTATATTGTACTTCGTGCGGTAGCGGTCCGTTTCGTCGGCTTTTTCTCACTTACATCTACCATATTTACATGGCCGTCTTCGTCTACATGGCTTAGCTCGCTCATTTTGCTTCTGTATTTTTTATATTATTCTCTTAAACGCCCATATTCTGTAGGTCTCACCTTTGTAAAAGTGCGTCTTCTCAGCTGGCAATTCCATAAAAGCATTGGTGGTCAGCAGGTTTGAAAGATCGCCTGAGCCATTACCTTCAACAGGCATAGCTATTAACTGCCCCGCATCATCAACAAAAACGGTCACCTGCATAAAATATTGCAGGTCAGGTTCAAAACTGGCATCAGCCCCAAGTACAGCATTTACAGGCCTGCAGTGCAACCCAGCTGATGTTTCCAGCCACGGTAGGAAATACCGGTGCATACACATAAAAGCAGAAACCGGATTTCCGGGAAACGCGAACACTAAGGTGCCTTTCGCATGCTTCCCAAACCAGAATGGTTTTCCCGGCCTCTGCCGCACTTTATGAAACAACTTTGTAACGCCAAGCTGCTCCAGCGCCGCAGGTACATAATCAAATTTGCCCATCGACACACCGCCACTGAGTATCACCACATCGTAGCCCTGAATACAAGCACCTAACTGCTCGGCCGTGTCTGCTTCATTATCGGGTATGTGCAGCAACTGAGCCTGTATATTGTATTCCCGCAATATGGCCTGTATCGTATAGCTGTTTGACCTTCTTATTTGTTGTGGTTCCGGTATAGCATCTATATCTCTCAATTCGTCACCGGTGGAGACAATTATTACAGTTGGCAACCGCTTTACTCTTAACATTGCCGCGCCAACAGTTGCGGCAATGTTAATTACCGCGGCGTCAATTACAGTGTTGGCAGGCACCGCAACTGCTCCGTTCGGTTTATCTTTTCCTTTCCTGTGTATGTTCTGGCCCTGTTTTACCAGTTCGGTTTGTACAGTAGCTATGTTGTTTTCTATCTTTAGGTCTTCATATCGCACTATAGTATCGGCGGTTTCATGCAGGGCGCAGCCTGTCATTATTTCAATACATTCATCTTCTGTATCAAGGCATATCGGTTTACCGCCGGCCGCCTGGGTGGCTTTAACAGTAAATTTCCTGTTGCCGGCACGCCATGCGCTAAAACTGATTGCTATTCCGTCCATTGTTACACGGTCATAAGGTGGCTGATCCCGGTCGCAAATGATATCAGTTGCCAGTATGCGGCCTTTTGCGTGTGGTATAGCTACTTCCTCCATACCATAATCCACGGCTTCCCTCTGTATTATATTTTCAGCCTCCTGTACTTTAATCATTGCGACGCAAAGTTACCAGTTATCAACATATATTTCCGACCGTTTCAGATGTTGAAATACTGTTTTATTAACACTTTCCAATAAATTTTGTGGATTAATTATATTATCTGTAATGCAACAATTAACTATTTTTGCGCCAGCGTTTATTGAATGATTAACTGGAAGAGGGAGGATGCAAAAGCGTTGATGCCGCTGGTATTTTCACTGGTATTAATAGTTGGTATGGTATTGGGGTTTAATCTGCGTGATACGTTACGCAGTAAGCGCGATATAAATACCGTTATTGCCAGAAATGATCGCCTGGAACAGATAGTAGACTTGATTAATGAGAAGTATGTTGATTCCATAAACACTGATAATCTTTATAAAGATGCTATATCCGGCATTCTGAAGTCTCTCGATCCCCACACTGTTTATATACCAGCAGAAAAATTACAGGATGCCAACGACGACCTTGAAGGCGGTTTCTCTGGTATAGGCGTGGAATTTACCATCATCAGAGACACCATTGTAGTAACTTCTGTAATAGCTAACGGCCCGGCAAGCCAGGCCGGGGTAAATACCGGAGATCAGTTTTTAAAGGTCGGCGATAGCCTTGTTGCAGGCGTTAATATCACTTCCTCCCGCATTACCCACCTGCTAAAGGGAAAGCAGCGTACCAAAGTCACCGTTGAACTCAGGCATATTTATCCCTCAACGGTAAGTAAACTAACCATTACCAGGGATATGATTCCCCTGGTGAGTATTGATGCTGGTATAATGCTCAAAGGAAATACAGGCTTTATAAAAGTTAACAGGTTCAGTGCTACTACCTATAAAGAGTTTTTAGCCACACTGAAAAAACTTAAGAAAGCTGGTGCCAGTGATCTGATTTTAGATCTTAGAGACAACCCGGGCGGCTACCTGAGCCAGGCGACTGCTGTTGCTGATGAGTTTATTGAAGGCGAAAAATTATTGGTGTATACGGCCGGAAGCCATGCTTCAAAAACAGAATACAAAGCAGAAAAAAAAGGCACATTTGAAACCGGCCGCCTTGTGGTGCTTATTGATGAGGGTTCCGCCCCCGCCAGCGAGATACTCGCAGGTGCCATACAAGACTGGGACAGGGGCGTAATAATAGGTAAGCGGTCTTTTGGTAAGGGTCTGGTGCAGGAACCTTATGACATGACAGACGGCTCGGAAATAAGATTGACCATAGCTAAATATTATACACCCTCGGGCCGGTGCATTCAGCGTTCTTTTGCCAATGGAAAAGAAGCCTATGCCGCCGCGTATGAAAAACGCTTCGAAGCAGATCAGCTAACCCATGACGAATTTGTTTTGCAGGATACAACCAGATTTTACACTGCGGCTCACAGAACCGTATATGGAGGCGGTGGCATAAAACCTGACGTATATATTCCATATGATTCTGTCCGGCTCTCGCACCCGCTGCTCTCTGCACTCTATAGCAGTGCGCTTAAAACGGTTTTGTGGGATTACATTTTGAATAATAAAAAAGAACTACGGTATAAAAACATTACTGATTTTGAGCGAAGCTTCACGGGAGAAAAACAGGTAATCAGTAATTACCTCTCTACATTAAATAAAAAAGGTTCCCGTGCTTTGCTGAAAGAACTGAGCAATAAAGATATAAACAGATATTTCAGAACAAATATTAAGGCCCAAGTGGCCAGGTTCCTCTTTGGGGACAATGGCTACTATGCCATAACGCTAAAAGAAGATAATGTTGTAGGTAAAGCGCTTGAGATAATAAGAAGCGAAGAATACTCAACTGTTATAAGCGGGCAGGGCAGATAACCATTTAATATCATTTATGTCACATGCGTCCGCGCAATACGTTTGGTGTCCGTTGGTCAGCAACCAGTACGCGCATCCCACAGTATTATTATAACGGAGCGCCTGCAGCAGCGTTGCCTCGGTTACTGATACTTCAGGCGCTTTGCACTCCACCAGCATCCATGGCTTGTGCTCCCGGTTATATACTACAATATCAAACCTTTTTACCAGGTTATTGACCAGTATCGTTTTCTCAACGCTTATCAACGCGGCAGGGTAGTGCAGGCTACCCATCAGGTATTGTAATATGTACTGCCTTACATGCTCTTCGGGAGTTAATACAAGCCACTTTCTGCGTATAGGGTCAAAAACCATCTTTTTCCCTTCCGCATTTCCCAACTTCAACTGCACACCTGAAAAATCCGGAAATATCATAAATCATTGCTTACTCAGTGCCTACAATCTTGTTAGTACAACTGCCGCACCTACTAAAACGATACCATATATAACAATAAACGCTATCATTAATATGCCCATAAATTTGAACATATTTTTTAGGTGGTTCACAGCTGATTCAAATTCAAATTTGTCAGCCGCAAGTACAGCTTTCTTTACTTTTATCGCATACATCAGCAATGCGTAGGTAGGGTAAAAATAGATCCCTGCCATTATAGCCGCCAGCATTATAGACGCTAGCGGGCCACCTCCGCCCATACCCATTCTGCCAAACATGCCGCTGCTTTCACTGCCCTGCACAAGTGCAATGCCACCGAATACCAGCACCATGATACCTATAATAATAAAACCTATGATTGCTAAAAATTTAGCCCACCAGGCCATATTCAACAATATACCCTTGGCGCGCTCTGTTATCGCCAGTTCAAATATTTCCGTTTTTTCGTTACCGTAATCCATGTTGTTTGAGTTTATTTTTTATAAAGTGTGTTCAATGTAAAATTTTTATGCATAGCAGCAAATAAAATTAACCCGCCGCTATGCATAAAAATAATATAGTTTATTAATACGCCCTTGCAAATATTACTCGTTGTGCGGAAGAGTTGCCAGTTAGTATACATTTACCCTCTTCAGCCTTATTGCCTAATGGAATACAACGGATTGTAGCCTTCGAAATTTCCTTAATTCTTTCTTCAGTGGCGGGGGTCCCATCCCAGTGCGCGGAGATAAAGCCACTCTTTTCATCAAGTATTTGCATGAAATCTTCCCACGTATCAGCCAGCCGTGTATTTTCATTTCTGAAGGTCAGCGCTTTCTGATACATATTATGTTGTATCTCATCGAGCAAATTAATCACATGCGCTGCAAGATCTTCACTTT